>DASYMM010000162.1:0-14032 GCA_036009085.1 Pyrinomonadaceae bacterium
AGCGCGTGGAAGGGGGCGGAAGATGGCGAAGGCTCTGTGCTGCGCTTCATCGAACTCGGCGGCGCGGGCACGCGCCCGGTGCGCGTGTCGAGTCCGCTCTTCGGCGCATTCTCGCAGCGTACGTGCAACGCCGTAGAGGACTGCGGCGAGTCGCGCGCGGGCGGCGAAGGCAGTTTCAACTTCGAGACCGCCCCGCGCCAGATTCTCACTTTTAAGCTGACGCCCTCGAAGAAGTGAGCGGCGCGATAGCTGTTTGCAATTGCATGGAACTCAATTTCCTCTGTGCGTCCTCTGTGTCCTCTGTGTCTGCGGTGGTGAATGAGTTAGATAAGCACTCACCACCGCAGACACAGAGAGCACAGAGGACGCACAGAGAGTCTCATCCAATTGCAATTCGCTATAGAGAGTAGATTGATCAAGCCTGACGATTCCGAACGCGACTCTTGAAGGGATGATTTCAACATGCAGATAAGTCCCCCGGTAGGTGATTCTTTGGCGGCAGGGCTGGCGATGCGGGCGCGCCCGACGAGCGTGCGTTACAGGGTGCTGGCGTTCCTGTTCACGCTGGCTTCGCTGACCTATCTTGATCGCCTCGCGATCTCGGCGGCGATGCCCTTCATCGTGCAGGAGTTCAGCCTCAGCCCCGTGCGGAGAGGTTACATCTTCAGCGCGTTCACGCTGACCTACGCGCTCTTTGAAATCCCCACCGGCTGGATGGGCGACCGTTTCGGCACGCGCCGGACTTTGACGCGCATCGTGCTCTGGTGGTCGGCCTTCACCGCGCTGACGAGCGCGGCCGTGGGCTTCTGGTCTCTCTTGGTCATCCGTTTGATGTTCGGCGCGGGCGAAGCGGGGGCGATTCCGAACAGCGCGTCCACTGTCTCGCGCTGGTTCCCGGCTTCGCAACGCGGGCGCGCGATGGGCGGCGTCTGCATCGGCCACGCGCTCGGCGCGGCGGCGACGCCTCCGCTCGTCTTCCTCTTGATCGGATGGCAGGGCTGGCGCAGGACTTTCATAGAGTTCGGCGTGCTCGGCGTCGCGTGGTGCGTCGCATGGTACTGGTGGTTTCGCGACACGCCGGAGGAGCACCCTTCGACGAACGAGGCTGAGACCGAACTGATTCACGCGGGCGGAGGCGCGGCGGCGAGCGAGCGTTCGCACGCGATCCCGTGGCGCACCTTTCTACGCAGCCGCAATATCTTCTTCCTCTGCGCGATGTACTTCGCCTATGGCTACAGCCTCTACTTCTACATCACTTGGCTCCCGACCTACCTGCTCGAAGCGCGCGGCTTCACGCTCGCCTCGGCGGGCTTCTTCTCCGCGCTCCCGTGGCTGTTCGGCGCGGCGGCGTTTTTAACCGGCGGCTGGCTGACCGATTATCTCGTCACGCGCACCGGCAACAAGAGGATCGCGCGTTGCGGCGTGGGTGCGTTCGGCCTCTCGATGAGCGCGTTGATGCTCGTCCTCGTCGGATGGACGGAGAACTCGGTCGCCGCCGCACTCTTCATCGCGCTCGCACTCTTCTTCCAGTTCTTAACGACGCCCTCCGTGTGGGCGACCTGCCTCGACATCGGGCGGCATCGCGCCGGGGTGGTGAGCGGCACGACCAACACCTTCGGCAATCTGGCGGGCACGCTCGCGCCGATTGTCTTCGGCTACATTCTCGAAGGCTTGAACACGAAAGACCCGAACTCCTGGACGAAGGGCTTCTACGTCGCCGCCGCTTTCCTCGCCATCGGCGTCGTCATGTGGTTCTTCATTGATCCGCGCAAACCGCTTGACGAAAACGCAGCCGCGCCTGCCATTACAGAGGCCGACGCACCCGTCGTCTAAAACTCCCGCGCGGCGTCGGGGAAGTACGGGCGAGTTCCGGGTCGTGAGTGAAGGTTAAACGGAAACAGATGGGACATAGCTACGACGTGCTGGCGATGGGGCGCAGTTCGATTGACCTGTACGCCAACGAGATCGGCGCGCCCTTCGCGGAAGTTAAGAGCTTCAACGCTTACGTGGGCGGCTCGCCGACGAACATCTGCGTCGGCGCGCGGCGGCTCGGCCTGCGCACCGCGCTCCTGACCGCCGTGGGCGAAGATTTGGTCGGCGACTTCGTGTTGAACTTTCTTACGCGCGAAGGCATCGCCGTCGAGTTCAGCCCGCGCAAGGCGGGACGCCGCACGAGCGCGTTCATGCTCGCCATCCAGCCGCCCGACAAATTCCCCATCGTGCCCTACCGCGACAACTGCGCCGACCTCGAACTTACGACCGGAGACGTGCGCGCCGCGCCCGTCGCCGCGAGCCGCGCGCTGCTCGTCACGGGTTCCGGCCTCAGTCGCCAACCGAGCCGCGATGCGACGCTGTTCGCGGCGGAGACAGCACGCGCCAACGGCAACCGCGTCCTGCTCGACCTAGACATGCGCGCCGAACTCTGGCCGGACATGCGCGCCTACGCCGCCGGTATCCGCTCCATCCTTCCGCTCACGGATGTCGTTATCGGCACGTTCGAGGAAGTGGCGGCGGCCACGACGCGAGACGGTGAGGCAGCACACACGGAGACGATGGCGGCGGCGACGGCAACGATAGCAGCGACGACGGAGTCGGCGGCGACAACGACGGCGCAGGAGTCGCCGGACAGTTTCGGCGGCGTGTTAAGAGACGGCGTTCAGGAGTTGCTCGGCGCGGGGTCTGCGGAGGCGGTCGTCGTCAAGCGCGGCGCGAGGAGCACCGTCGTTTTTTTACGCGGCGGCGAGACGGTCGAGGCTGCGACGTTTCCCGTCGAGGTGCTCAACGTGCTCGGCGCGGGCGACGCCTTCGCGGGCGGCTTCCTCTACGGTTATCTGAAAGGGTGGGGCTGGCAACAATCGGCGCGCATGGGGAACGCCTGCGGCGCAATCGTCGTCACGCGTCACGGCTGCGCCAACTTCATGCCTTACGAACCAGAGGCTTTAGCATTCATACAGGAAAGAGGAGGGTTTTAAAGTTTGTCATTCGACTATCAGAAGTTTCTTCCGGCGGCGGTGTTGGAACAGTTGACGGAGTTGCGTGTGAGCGACCCGGAACTCCCCTTGCGCGTGGCGCGCTCACGAAAACGACGCGAACAACTCGCCCCCAAAGGCAAGCTCAACATACTGGCTTCCGATCATCCTGCGCGGCGCGTCCTGCGCGTGGGCGACGATTCGTTCCGCATGGCGGATCGGCAGCAGTATCTCGCGCGCACGCTGCGCGTCTTGCAGAGCGACTTGGTGGACGGCGTGCTCGCCACGATGGACATCATCGAAGACCTGCTCGTCATCCACGAACTGATGCGGCGCGCGAATGGTTCGGCTTTCCTCGACGATAAACTTCTGATCGCCAGTCTCAATCGCGCCGGATTGTTGGGGAGCAGTTGGGAGATAGACGATCCGATGAGCGGCCCGACGCCTGCGGCCTGCGCCGAGTGGGGGCTGGACGGCACGAAAGTTTTGCTGCGCCTGTGCGACGCCGAACCGGACTCGCTGAAAACTCTGCTCGCCACCGTCCGCGCCATCTCGGAGCAGAACGCGCTCAAGATTCCGATGTTTCTCGAATCGCTGCCCGTGGCTAAAGTCGAAGGCGGCTACAAGATCATCAAGACGGCGGAGGAGTTGACGCGCACGGCGGGCGCGGCCTCCGCGCTCGGCGACAGCAGCCGCTACCTCTGGTTGAAACTTCCTTACTGCGAAAATTACGAGATGGTCGCGCGCTCGACGACGCTGCCCATCCTGCTCCTCGGCGGCGACCCGGTGGGCGACGTGCGGCCTTTCCTACGCGAACTCGCCGCCGGACTCCGTGCCGGGTCGAACGTGCGCGGCGCGCTCGTCGGTCGCAACGTCCTCTTTCCCGGCGACGGCGACCCGCTGGCGGCAGCCGAAGCGGCGGGCGGCCTCGTCCATCACGGCTGGACTCTCGAACAGTCGCTCGACGCGCTCGACACACACGCAGGCGGCGGGATGGATTGGCTGGCACGCATTGCTTAACTCGTAGTCTTCCCTTAGTGCCTTCATGTCTTAGTGGTGAGTTGTCTTTAAAAAGGCATTTACCACTAAGACACGGAGACGCTAAAAAGAACAGAGAAGACCGGGGAGGATTTTAGCGGAGCGCGTCCACGTCGGCGGGCGAGAGCGGGCGCACCGCCTCGCCGCGCAGGATGAAGTGGAGGCGCGCGGTCTGCTCCAACTCCTCGGCGCGGTCGCTCGCTTCGGACAGCGTTGCGCCCGCGCAGATGAGGCCGTGATTGCGTAGCAGCATCGAGTGGTGCGCGGCGGCGACGCCCTCGATGGCACGCGCGAGATCGGGCGAACCCGGTTTGAAATAGGGAAGCACGGCGAGCGGCGAGACGCGCATGAAGTAGTAAGGCGTGAGCGGCGCGAGGTCTTCTTCGCCACCGAAAGATTCGAGACAGGAGAGCGCGACCGCGTAGGTCGAATGCAGGTGGACGATGGCGCGCGCCTCCGCCCTCTGCCTGTAGATCGCGGTGTGGAACGGGTGCTCCTTCGACGGGCGATTTTCGTTGAGAAGGTTGCCGCCGAGATCAATTTGAGCGAGACGCGCGGGCACGAGGCCGCAGAGGCGTTGGCCGGTCGGCGTGATCCAGACTTCGTCATTGAGGCGGACGGAGAGGTTGCCGGTCGAGCCGTGTGCGTACCCGCGCGCGAAGAGACTGTCAGCCGTCTCGCAGAGTTGTTCCAGAACCGAATTGTCCATCGCCTCAGCTTTATAGCAGACCGAAGGGTTAATCGCATGAGAAAAATTTGCGTGGCGGTCGTCGCACTGTCGCTCATCATTGCCGTTCCGGCTGCCGCGCAGTCGCCCGCGCCGCCGGAGATCGAGCGGCGCGTCGAGTCTATTCTCAGCCGGATGACGCTGGAGGAGAAGATTGACCTCGTCGGCGGCGTGGACGACTTCTTCATTCGCGGCGTCGAGCGGCTTGGGCTTCCCCGCCTGCGGATGGCGGACGGCCCGGCGGGCGTGCGCAACTTCAGCCCCGCGACGGCCATGCCCGGCGGCATCGCGCTGGCCGCGACGTGGAACCCCGCGCTCGTCGAACGCGTCGGCGCGGAGATCGGGCGCGACGCGCGCGCCAAAGGCGTACACTTCCTGCTCGGCCCCGGCGTGAACATCTACCGCGCGCCGATGAACGGCCGCAACTTCGAGTACTACGGCGAAGACCCTTACCTCGCCGCGCGCATGGCGGTCGGCTACATACGCGGCGTGCAGTCGCAGGGCGTCTCGGCCACCGTCAAGCACCTGTTGGGGAACAACTCCGAGTTCGACCGCCATCGCACGGACTCCGTCATTGACGAACGGGCGTTGCGCGAGATTTACTTGCCCGCCTTCGAGGCCGCCGTCCGCGAGGCGCGCGTCGGCGCGGTGATGAACTCTTACAACCTCGTCAACGGCATACACATGTCGCAGCACGGCTACTTCAACACCGACATAGTGAAACGCGAGTGGGGCTTCGACGGCATCATGATGTCCGACTGGGACGCGACCTACGACGGCCTCGGCGCGGCCTCAGGCGGGCTCGATCTGGAAATGCCTTCCGGCGCGCACATGAATCGCGAGACGCTCCTTCCAGCCATCGCTCAGGGCAAACTCTCCGTCGCGACCGTTGACGACAAGGTGCGCCGCATCTTGCGGACGGCGGCGCGCTTCGGCTGGCTCGAACGCGAACAGACCGACTACACGATCCCTCGTTACAACCCGCAGGGACGCCGCGCCGCGCTCGAAGCCGCACGCGAAGGCGTTGTGCTCTTGAAGAACGAAGGCGACCTGTTGCCGCTCGTCAAAGGCAAGACGAAATCCGTCGCCGTCATCGGACCGAACGCTTACCCCGCCGTGCCTCTCGGCGGCGGCAGCGGCAGGACGGAGCCGTTCGCGGCGGTCAGTCTGTTGGAGGGGTTGAGCGCGCAACTCGACGGCGCGGCCTCCGTCTATTACGCGCGCGGCCTACAGCCGCTCACAGAGATGGCGGCGGCGACGCGCTTCACGACCGCCCAGACGGGAGGGCAAGCGGGAATCCGCGCGGAGTATTTCGCCAACGCGGAGTTGCAGGGAACTCCGGCGGTGACACGCATCGAGCCGCACATCAACTTCGGCAGGGCGGCGCGCTCCTTTCCCGAACAGACCCTCTCGTCGCGCTGGACGGGTTATTACGTCCCGCAAGCGGCGGGCAAGTATGAAGTCTTCGCCTCTTCGACTGGTGAGGACGGCGGCTTCTACCGTCTCTTCGTTGACGACAAACTCGTCCTCGATAGTTGGGATGCGTCGAACGCGCTCGCAGGTCTCGCGACGCTCACGCTCGACGCCGTGCCGCATCGCGTCGTGCTCGAACAGCGTCCCAACAAACGCTCCGGCCGGCTCGGCACGCGGATGCAACTCGGCATCATGCGCCACGGCGGGATGGTGAGCGAAGAGGCGAAGAAACTCGCCGCGCAGTCCGACGCGGTGGTGGTCGCCGTGGGGTTCGATCCGGGGACGGAGGGCGAAGGCGCGGATCGCACCTTTCGCCTGCCCGCCGGGCAGGACGAGTTGATCCGCACGCTCGCGGCGATTAATAAGAACACGGTCGTCGTCGTCCACGCAGGCGGCGGCGTGGATATGAACGCGTGGATTGAGAGCGTGCCCGCCGTCGTTCACGCGTGGTACCCGGGGCAGGAGGGCGGCACGGCTCTGGCCGAAATTCTCTGCGGCGACGTGAACCCTTCCGGCAGATTGCCCGTCACGCTCGAACGCCGTTGGGAAGACAATCCGACGCACGACAGTTATTACGCGGAGCCGGGGACGAATCGCATCGTCTATAGAGAGGGCATCTTCGTCGGCTATCGCGGCTACGAGCGGGCGCGCACGCAGCCGCTCTTTGCGTTCGGCCACGGCCTGTCGTACACGACTTTCAAGTACGGTTATCTGGGCATCCGTGCGGTCGGCGAGAGGGCTTGGGGCGACCGCACGACAGGCCCGAAGTACGAAGTCTCATTCGACGTGAAGAACACGGGCGCGCGCCCCGGTGCGGACGTGGCGCAAATCTACGTCGGCGAGCGCAACGCGCGCGTGCCGCGACCGTCGAAGGAGTTGAAAGGCTTCTTGAAGGTTTTGCTGCGACCCGGCGAGACGAAGCGCGTGACCCTCGTGCTCGACGGGCGCGCGTTCTCTTACTATGACGTTGCGAGCAAGCGTTGGCGCGCACAGCCGGGCGAGTTCGACGTGTACGTCGCTCGCTCCTCCGCGCAGATCGAACTGCGCGACAAACTCACACTCCCGGCGCGCGGCATGGCGAGTCAATAGCAAACCCTTTGCGCCTTCGGTCTGAGCTTTGCGCCTCCAGCGAGAACGGTTTTCACGCTGGAGGCGCAAAGAAGTAAAACGTAAGGCGCAAAGGTGATTTTGCGATGCGCGCCGGTAGCTCGTCGTGTCGTTAGCGCGCGGTGCGTTCGAGCGTGTCGTAGAGCGGACGTGCGGGGCGTAGTCGCGCGCCTTCATCTGAGACGGTGACGGCCATGATGCGAATCTTGTCGTTGTCGGGCAGCGTGAGAGTGCGTGCGCCCGGCGGCAGATCAAGCGCGTAGGCGAAGAGGTAGGAGTAGGCGTAGGGCTGGCTCGTCCCGTCCGGCGTGTGGTGGTGCGAGGCGTACCACGCCACGTCGGCGCGTTTGATGAAGCCCGGCCTGATGCCAATCATCCGCGCGTAAGGGTCTAGGCGAAACTGCGGCTCCCTGATGCGCGCCGCCACTTCCGCCGACGCGCCGCGCGGAACCTGCCGCTCGCCCCCCTCCCATTGCCGCGTGTCCCACTGCCCGATGAAGCCGCCCCAGTGTTGCACCGTCAACTCGGATGAACTACTGCCCGCGCGAAACGTGGCGCGCTGGTCGCCGTCCGCCGAAGCCGCCAGCAGGTAGAGACGTTTGAATTGACCGGCGGGCAAGTTGATCGTCTGCCCGCGCGCGACGAGCGCGTTCGCCTCGCGCCCGGCGTCGCCCGCGAGGCGGAAACGGATGCCCGCGTAAGATAGTTCGGCGGGCAGCATCTCTGCCGGGAGGCTCAAGCCCTCCCGGTCGAAACCTCCCCTGAGCCTCATCCCGTGAGGGCTGGCCGTGGCTAAATCGTAAGGCAGTTCGACGGCGCGTGAGTGCGGCGGGGCGAGGCGTGTGCGCGAGGGCGCGAGCTTGAGTGCGAAAGTGCGTAGTTGATAGGGACTGAAACTCGTCAACAACTCTCCACGCGAAACGACGCTTGCGCCGAGGGGCTGCTCCTGCCCGTTCAGTTCGCGCGCCGCAAGCACGGGCGCGGCGAACTTGAGCCGGACTTGCTCCGCGCGCTTGCCGTCGAGTTCGACGAGGCGGATGACAAACTCGTCGCTCTCTTCGGCGCGCTTGAGAGCCAGCACGCGCACGCGTGAGTTGTTCGTCGCAAGCAGCGAGAGACTCTTGCCGAGCGCGCCCGCGTGCGGCGAACTCTGGAAGGCGATGAGCGGTTGATTGAGGCGTTGCGACTGCCAGTCGGTTTCGCCGCGCCGCCAGTCGCCGGCGTGCGCGGCGAGGCCGTAGGTGAATTCGTGTCGCCCCAAGTCCTGCGTCGTCTGGTCGTGGTACTCCCACGCGTTGCCCGCGCCGAGGCCGGGCGTGTAGAGCAGCGTCAGGCGCAACGTCCGTTCGTCCGGCTTGTCCGAGCCGTACTTGCAATCGGAGAGGACTGTGACGCCGTAGTCGCCGCTCCTGTCCGTGAGATCGAACCACTGGTGCGACGGCACTTCAAACTTGCGCTCGTCGTTCGTGCCGCGCTCGATTGTTCCCACGTCCCAATTGTAGGTCGCCGAAGGGTTCGCGGCGGTCAAAGGGAAGACGGCCTTGAGCGCGGCCTCGCGGCTCTGCCAATCAATGATATTCCCGAACTCGATGCGGTTGCCCGCGTCGCCTGCCGACAGGCGGATCGTCTGCACAAACTTCGAGCCTTCCGTCTCGCGTTCGACTTCGAGTGCGACGCGAGCCGCGCCGTTTTCCGCCACGCGGACTTTCGCCGTGCCGCCGACGTATGCGCGCGGCGGTTTCTGCTGGTCAGCCCAATCCATGTTCCACGCAGGCCAGTCGCGCGGTCGCTCGGTTTGAAAGGCGAGGCGAGCCGGGGCGGAGAGCAGTTCGCGTCCGAGCGTCTTGTCGAAGATGCTCGACACGTCGCCGTTCGCGTCCAACTTCACGCGGTAGCGCGCGTTCTCCAAAGACGAGTCTGTGACTTTAAGCGCGGAAGCCGGAGCCGTGGCCGGAGCAGCGGATGAAGCGTCGGCGGCGCGCACGTCGTAGACGGCATAGCCCACGGAAGGCACGCGTGCGAGGAAGAGAATCTGCGCCGCGCCGCCACCACCGTCTCGCACGCCTGCCACTTGCGCGGGAACCTCGCGCCCGTCGGGTGCGTAGACGCGCACCGCACGCGGCACGCCGCCCGCGAACGAGACCGTCGCTTCGACCACATCCTCGCGCTCGATGTTCAGAGGGTTATAGACGACGACGGGCGTGCCTTGAGCTTCCGTGTCGAGGCCGTTGGCGACGCCCTCCGTCGCGCTCTGCAAAACTCCGGCGAACTGGTTCAAAGCGATCACGTCGTCGTTCCAGGAGAACTCGAACGCCTTCGGCGTCGCCGTCCCCGGCAGGATGTCGTGAAACTGTGCGCCCATCACAAGCGTCCACGCGTCGTTCAGACGAGCGAGCGGGTAGGGACGCGCGCCGAGCCACGCGGCGGCGACCGAGGCGCGTTCGGCGGCGTCGGCCAGCAGTTCGTTCTGGCGATTCCAACGCTTCTGGTAGGTCTGCGAGTTGATGGAGCCTGCCGAGTGGTTGGTCAAGAGAAACTCGCCCTTGTAGCGCGGGAGGCGGGTCGTCCATTCCGGTTTGATGTCCAGAAACATCTGTTCGGCGGTGGCGGACAGGACGCGCACGACGCCGTCGCCCACGCGGACGGGCGTGCCGGGAGCGTCGGCGCGCGGGATGGCTGGCGGGGGCGGCGGGATGACCGTCATCTTCTTGCCGACAACCGCGTCGAGCATCTTCACGGAGAATTCGTTCGGCGCGCCGCCACGGTCGCCGGTCGGGCCGTAGTAGGCGTAGTCCGTGAAGAGACCGCTCACCTCGCCGTTGCGCCGGATGCGCGGCGGCCAATCGACGGGCGTGTAGCCCACTGCGGGATTCGCCGCGCCGGGGTGCGGACTCTTGCTATAGTCTTCGCGCACGTTGCTATCGTAGGGTCGCGGGTTGAAGACCGAGACGATGCCGCGCCCGTCCGGCCCTTCCCAGATGCCGACGTTGAAGGGGATACCGCGTGGCGTGCGTTCGGGCGAGTCCGCGCCGCCGACCTCTGCGGCCGAACCCCAGTAGAGTTTCTGCGTCGAGAAGCCTCTGAGTCCCATGTGCGAAAGGATGGAGGGGAAGGAGGCGGGAAAGCCGAAGCTGTCGGGCAGCATGTATTCCGCGCTCGTGCGCCCGAACTCGCGTCGGAAGTAATTTGAGCCGTAGAGTATCTGCCGGATGATTGATTCGGCGGAGGGCGCGAGCGGGTCGCCTTCCTCCATCGAGGAGCCTGCGGGGAACCAACGCCCGGCGGCCACGTAACGCTTGAGGCGCGCGTAATCCTCCGGCCAGTACTCTCGCATCATGCGATAGCGATTCGCGCCGCTGAAGTTGAAGATGTAACTCGGGTACTTCTCGAACAAAGCGAAGTTGTCGCGCATGGTGCGCGGCAGAAACTCGTCGATGACCTGCGGATACTCCCAACGCCACTGCGTATCCAGATGCGCGTAGCCGACGACGTAGAGCGTCGGCTCTTTAGTTAGATCAGGGGTCGGGTCGGGCGTCGGTTGCGGGGTTTGCGCCGGGGCGGAACTGAGGGCGAACGAGAAGGTCAGTAGCAACGACAGCAATCGTTTGACGCGAAGGGGCATGAACCGATCTCTCCTTAGAAGCTGTTTGAAAGTCTCGAACAGGGACGATTGATAATAGCCCAGCTATTTATGGCTGGGCTATTATCAATCGTCCCTGACGGAATTTCTCTAACAGCTTCTAATGACTGGCTGCCGATGACCGACCACAGACTTTTTCTGCTCACGCTGCTTCTCATCCTGACAGGCGGCTTCCAAGCGACAACCAAAACGGACACCATTCATGGACCCTATCACGGCAGCTTCATCGTCGGAGGCGTCGGTTTAAAGAAGCCGCTCGACGCGGAGACAAGCCTGCTCCAAGGCGACCGCGCATGGTCGCTCTATGCCTGGGTCAAGAGCGACGACCCGACGCCGGCGCGAACGTTGCTGGCCGGTTTCGGCGAACCGTCGAGCGAGGCGGGAACGCAACGTTACTTTGCCGTGCGCGCGGGCAAAGTCTCCTTCTGGACAGGCGCGTCAGAGATGCAGACGGAGACGCCGCTCCGTCCCGGCAGTTGGCAATTCCTGACAGCCACCTTTGAAGCTGGCAACCTGATTCTCTACAGCGACGGCGTTCAACTCGCTTCGGGCAAGTTAGAGTTGAACGCCGCCGCCCCGTCCCTGCACCTTGCCCCCGTTCCCGCGCTCTGGCCGGACGCCACGCACTTCGCAGGGCTTATCGCCGACTTCACGCTCCTGCCGCGCGCCCTTACGCCCGCAGAGGTGCGCGCGCTCGCCACTCAAACGAGAAGCTTCGACCGGATCGCGTTCGAGGCCGCGTCGAAGTCCTGGCCGGTGCAGACCAAAGGGCAGGACGGCTTGCGCACGCCGCAGGAACCCGCGACCCTCCCCGCCTCCCTCGCCGCACCGTCCCGACCGCAGGCGCGACCCGTCGTTGACAACAAGCCCGTGCTCGCTCCGCGCGGCGACAATAATTGGGCGCTCTCCGGCGGGTGGCGAATGCTCGAAGCTCCGAAGATAGACGCTGCGGGGGCGATCATTTCAAGCGTCGGCTTCAAGACGGACGGCTGGCTCGACGCGACAGTTCCCGGCACGGCGCTCTCCACGTTCGTTGACCGGGGCGTCTATCCAGACCCGGACTTCGGTTTGAACAATCTCTCGATTCCCGAATCACTGAGCCGTCAGGATTACTGGTATCGCACGGAGTTCAACCCGCCCGCGTCGCTCAGAGGCCGCCGCCTGACGCTCACGCTCAACGGCGTCAACTATGCGGCGTCGGTGTGGTTGAACGGGAAGCCGCTCGGCGAGTTGCGCGGCGCGTTCGTGCGTGGCGAGTTCGACGTAAGCGGGCGCGTCTCTCCCGGTCGGCCTAACACGCTCGCCGTTCGCGTCTCGCCACCGCCGCATCCCGGCATCCCGCACGAACAATCAATCGCCGCAGGGCCGGGGCCAAACGGCGGCATCATGTGTCTGGACGGCCCCACCTTCATCTGCACGGAAGGATGGGATTGGATTCCCGGCATCCGCGACCGCGCCACGGGCATCTGGCAGGAGGTGACGCTCAAGGCCACCGGGCAGGTAAAGATCGGAGACGTGCACGTCGTCACAGACCTCCCTCTGCCCGATACCACGCGTGCCAACGTCAATCTCTCTGTGCCGCTCCGTAATGATGCGGGGCGACCCGTCGCGGGCGTGCTCGAAGCGACGTTTGAAGGCGTCGCGATTCGACGCCGCATCGTCGTCGCGTCGGGCGTTACGGAAGTGCGCCTCACGCCCGCAGACTTTCCGCAGTTGGACATCAAGCGTCCGCGCCTGTGGTGGCCGAACGGCTACGGCCGTCCCGAGTTGTACCACCTGAAGGTCAGGTTCTCGACGGCGGCAGCAGGCGAGTCCGACACGCGTAGCCTGCGCTTCGGCATCCGCGAACTGAGCTACGAGTTGACACTGCTCGACGGCGGCGGGCGTTTGCGTCGTGTGGAGTTCAACCCGACTGCGGCGACGACTGAGCGGCAGCATGTCGTGAACGTGACGCACGAAGGGATCATCGAATCCGCAGAAGGGTGGGTGGCCTCTTTCATGCCGGGCGCGGAGAGGTCTGCGGCTGTGCGGGAACTCGCAGACCGTCGCGCCTCGCCGCATCTCGTCTTGCGCGTCAACGGCGTCCGCATCGCGTGCCGTGGCGGCAACTGGGGCTTGGACGATTCGCGCAAACGCATCGCGCGCGAACGCCTGGAGCCTTACTTCCGTCTCCACCGCGAAGCGAACCTCAACATGATTCGCAACTGGAGCGGCCAGAACACGGAGGAACTCTTTTATGAACTGGCCGACGAGTACGGCCTGCTCGTCTGGAACGACTTCTGGCTCTCGACGCAGGACTGGAACCTCGACCCCACCGATTCCGCACTCTTCCTCTCCAACGCACGCGACACCATCTCGCGTTTCCGTCATCACGCGTCCATCGCCATCTGGTGCGGGCGCAACGAGGGCGTCCCCTCGCCCGCGATCAACGAAGGCTTAGACACGCTCATCCGCACGCTCGACGGCACGCGCTACTACTCGCCCAACTCGCGCCACATCAATCTCGCAGAGAGCGGCCCCTGGCATTACAGCGATGTCTTCAAGTTCTTCACCACACGCGGGCGCGGCTTCTCCACCGAACTCGGTTTGCCCTCGCCGCCGCCCGCCGACACCATCCGCTCGATGCTCGCCCCCGCAGACCACTGGCCGCCGAACGACGCGTGGGCTTACCACGACTGGCATACCCAGAGCGGCGGCGACACCGCGCAATTCATGAAAGCCATGAACGACGAACTCGGCGCGCCCGTCTCGCTCGAAGACTTCGAGCGCAAGTCGCAACTCCTGAACTACGTCAGCCATCGTGCGATGTTCGAGGGCTTCAACGCTAACCTCTGGAGGCCGAACAGCGGGCGGCTGATGTGGATGACGCACCCCGCGTGGCCGAGTATGGCGTGGCAGATGTACAGCTCGGATTACACCACCTACGGCGCGTTCTATGGCATCAAGAAAGCGTGCGAGCCGCTGCACGTGCAGTTCAATCTGCCGGGCTTGGAAACCGCCGTGGCGAACATCACGACACGCGCGTTTCCGAATCTGCGCCTCGTCGCGCGGATGTTCTCAGTTGACGGCGTAGAACTG
>DASYMM010000163.1:0-11448 GCA_036009085.1 Pyrinomonadaceae bacterium
GCGCACGTGTTCGTCTGCGTACACCAGCGCGAGCACCTCGTCGCGCAAGACTTCGGCGGGCGTGCCTGCCGACGCAATCTCACCGTCGCGCATGGCGAACACTTGATCGAATGCCGGATCGAGCAGTTGCAGATCGTGCGTCACGATGAGCGCGGTGATGCCGCGCGTGTCGCGCAGGCGCGTCAGGTGACGAATGAGTCCCGCGCGGTGTTTCAAATCCAGAGCCGCCGACGGCTCATCCAGCAACAGGCACTCCGGCTCCTGCGCGAGCGCGCGTGCAAGCGCGACGAGTTGCCGCTCGCCGCCCGAAAGCTCGGTCACGCTGCGCGCGGCCAGATGCGCCGCGTCAACCGCCGCGAGCGCGTCGTGCGCCAACGCCAGATCGCGCTCGTTCTCAAAACGAAACCGCGACGTGTAAGGGCTGCGTCCCATCAACACCACTTCGAGCGCGGTCAGAGGAAACACGCTGGCGGACGCCTGCGGCACGTACGCGATGCGACGTGCGCGTGCGCGCGGTTCGAGCGACGAAAGCGGCACGCCGTCGAAGAATAGTTCGCCGCGCGCCGGACGGACGAGTCCGCCGAGCAGGCGTATGAGCGAAGACTTCCCCGACCCGTTCGCGCCGATCAAAGCCGCGAGCATCCCGCGCCGCAAAGCGAGCGACGCCCCGCACACCACCTCCGGCAACCCCGCCGCGTAAGCGAAGTGCAACTCGTGCGCTTCGAGCAAAACCTCCGCGCGGCGTTCATCGCTCAACTGTGCAGCGTTATCCATAACGATCCGGCACGGGCTGTCACTCAACCCTTCGCGTCTTACGTCTGAGCTTTGCGCCTCCAGCGAGAAAGACAATTCACGCTGGAGGCGCAAAGTTAAAACCGAAGGCGCAAAATAAGTTAAACGCGCTCTCTGTTCGCGGCGGAAACCTTATTGCCCTTTCGCGCTGCCGAACGCTTGCGGGTGAATCATCTCCGCGAACTTGCGCGCCGTGTCGCCGACGAATTGCGAAGGATGCAGCATGGATTCGTCGCGCAGACGATAGACGCGCCCCTCGCGCACGGCCTTGACGTTCGAGAGTTCCTTCCAGACCTCCTGCACGTCTTCGGCCAGTTGGCCTTCGCCCGTTTGCAGCAGGTCGAAGATGATGTCCGGGTTCAGAGAGACGACGGCTTCTTTACTGATCTGCCCGAAGCCGTTCGTGGCGGGCGGCGCGATTGACTCGCCGCCCGCCATCTCGATCAACTCCACGAAGAAGCTTCCCTGTGTCGCCGCGTACAACCCGCGCAGAGTTCCGGGCACGCGATCCACGATGCAGAGGACGCGCAGGCGCGGCAGTTCGCGCGTGCGTGCGCGCACGTCTTCGAGTTTCGCGCGCGTCTCGGCCACGAGTTGGCGGGCGGCTTCTTCGCGTCCGGTCGCCGCGCCGATCTGTTCGATGCCGAGCAGGGCGTCGGCCACCGTATAACTCGGCACGCTCAGCGTGCGCACGCCGAGCGCGTCGAGTTTATCCTTGATGAGCGGCGCTTGCGAGGAGGTCATCACGATGAGATCGGGCTTGAGCGTGGCGACCTGTTCCAAGTTCGTGTTGCTCCACCCGCCGACCTTCGGCAACTGCGCGACCTCCGGCGGAAACTTATCGTAGCTCGACACGGCCACCACGCGCTCGAACGCGCCGACGCCGTAGAGCATCTCCGTCGTGCTCGGACTGAGCGAGATGATCCGCTGCGGCGAGGTTTGCGTCGTCGAAGGAGACGCTTCCTGCTTGCCTTTGCCGGTCTCCACATAGACGGCATCCCTGCACGCGACGAAGCCGAGCGCGACGAGCGCAAGCATGAGCAGCACGCGAAAACGTTCAGCGCGTCTTTTGTTTCCCGTCAACTTCATCTCCGCGCTCCTTCTTCTTGAAATCATACGGGCAATGGCGACAACCGTTTTCGCAGCAATAACCGCGACGCAAGAGGAAGCGCGCCGTGAAGACCATCACCGCGCCCTCCCAGTAAAAATCTTCGCCTTCGACGAGCGGCGTCCGGTTTAGTTCGACACTCATCCTCGCTCTTTGTTTTGACAAGTTGCACGTTCGGCAAAGAACTCACCACAGAGATACAGAGGACACGGAGGAGGCACAGAGAGTTGAATAGTTTTCCTCTGTGCCCCCTCTGTGCTCTCTGTGTCTGCGGTGGTGATGTTCTTCACTTTAACACTCAACTCCAATCTAAAAATTGAACTGCGCGCCGGCCTTGGCCGTGCGTCCCGGCGTGCGAAAGCCGTTCTCGAAATATTCGCGCCCGAAGAGATTCTCCACGTAGCCGAAGAAGCGCAGGGAACGCGACTCCGTGAGCGGCAGCGTGTAGTTTGCCCCCGCGTCGGCTTTCCTGATGCCGTCGAAGCGATAGACGAAGCTGGCGAACGTCTGCGGGTCGAAGATCGGCGCGAGATAATCGCTCGACGCCGTCAGGTCGAAGTTGAACAGCCAGCGGCGACCGATGCGTTGAGTCGCGGTCAAGTTGAATTGATGTTCGGGAATCGTGAAGGAGCGAATTACGCCCCCGACGCGCGGCGTGCGTTCGTCCGCGTTTGTGTAGGTGTAAGAGGTTCGCACGTCGAGCGTACGCGCGGGCGCGACCTCAAGGCTCAACTCGACGCCGCGCGCCAGCCCGCCGTTCGTGTTGACGTAGCCGCCGAAACGCCCGAACGGATCGGGTTGCACGACGAGACCTGTGAAGTCGAACGCGATCACTTCCTGCAAGCGCGTGTAGAAGTAGGTGGCCGAAGCGCGTGCGCGGCGGTGCGCGAAGGTCTGGTCGAGTCCGGCGTCGAAGGCGATGGAGCGTTCGGGGCGCAGGCGCGGGTCGCCGAAGGCGTCGAAACGCGGCGAGTCCTCGTCGCCGAAGGGAAACGGGACATAAAAACTGCCGAAGCGTTCGTAGAGCGAAGGCGCGCGATAGCCGTTGCCCGCGTGCGCGCGCAGCTTTGTGCCCGTCGAGCGAAAGGTGTAGGCGATGGAGCCGTCGCCGGTGTAGGCGTTGGCGGGCGAGTCGAAGTCGAAATTCGCGAAGGGCGACGCGGCGACCGGCGCGAGGTCTGGACGGCTGAGTGCAAACGTCTGCGTGCGAAAGGCCGCGGAGAGTTGCAAGCGGTCGTCCAAGAGCCGCACCTGATCCTGTATGAAGAAGGCGTGGCTGCGCTCGGCCACATCCAGAGAAGAATCCAGGGCGGGCGAGGCGGACGCGAACGAGCGATTGATGAAACGCTCGCGCTCGAATTCGTAACCGGCGGTGATGAGATTCGCGCGACCCGCACGGAGATCAAATCGAGCATTCAACGTGTGGACGCGCCCGTCGAAATCCGCGCGCGTCGTGCCGAACGGCTCGAAGCCCGTCCCGGCGGAGCCGTCGTAGAACGAGCCGTCCGTGCGGTTGCCTTGATAAGAGATGGTGTAGCCGAAGTTGTCCGCGGGACGATGCGCGAAGATGAGCGCGCCGGAGAAGAAGCGCGTGGCGCGCGAGGCGTCCGGGTCGTTCGACGAAGGAATGAAAGTGGCCGCGCCGTAGTTCAGACGGAAGAAGGGCACGCCCGCTTCAAAGCGTCTGAGTTCCGCGAGGGCGAGCGGCACGGCGGGGATGATCCCGCCGGGTAATGCGACAAAGGCGAGCCGTGCGTCTTCGTTGAGTTGGGCGAAAGAGTCTGCGGCGTAGAGGCGCGCGGTGAACGTCGCGGTCGGCGTCAGGCGAAAGAGTGCGCGCGCTTGGCCGCTCGTCGTGCGCGCCGCGTCGTCGCCGTCTATGCCGCGTGTCGTGTTGAAGTGTGAGACGCCCGCGCTGTAGAGCACGCGCGCGTCGTTCGAGCCGCCGGAGATTTGCGCGCGACCGCGAAAGAGTCCGAGGCTGCCGCCTTCGAGGAGCGCGTGCCCGTGCAGCGGCGCGCCGCCTTCTTCGGTGATGATGTTGACGACACCACCAATCGCGTTCGTGCCGTAGAGCGACGAACCCGAACCGCGCAAGACTTCGACGCGGCTCACGTTCGTCGCATGCAGATCGCTCAGGTAGCCGGAGGCATCGCCCTGCGGCGACGCGGGATCGCGAAAGCGCAGGCCGTCGAACAAGATCGCCGTGTCCTGATTACGCAGGCCGCGCGTCTTGATCGAGACGAGCGCGCCGGGGCCGCCGAGTTGCTGCACGCGCAAACCGGGCACGGCGCGCAGGGCTTCGGGAATCGAATACTCGTCGCGCTCCTCCAACTCGCGCTCGTTGATGGTCGTTACAGCTTTGGAGACTTCGTCCACGGGTTGCGGCGCGTCGGCGGCGGTCACGACGACCTGTGCGCTGACGCCCGCCACTTCCAACGCGAAGTCTATCGTCGTCGCCTGCCCGCGCTCGACGCGCACACGCTCCGGGGCGGCGGGCGCGAACCCGCGCGCTTCCGACTCGATCAAATACTCTCCGTCCGCAAGGCTCTCGAAGCGATACGCGCCGCTGGCATCGGTCGTCGCCGTCAGGCGTTGGAGTTGCGGCGCGCGCGCGTAGAGCGTGACGGTTGCGCCCGCCACGCTTGCGCCCTGCGCGTCTGTCACGCGCCCGCTGACGGTGGCAGTTGCGGCGGCAGTGGCGGCGGTCGCCGTCGTCGCGCTTGTTTGCGCGAAGAGGACGGGCGGTGCGCTGAGGAAGAAGACGAGGGCGAGGAGCGCGCGGTAGACGAGGGACGCCGGTAAGAATTTGCGCGCGGGCAAAAACTGCGGCGAAAATTTAGCAGCCGGTGAATATTCAGATGTCTGTGTGTTTCTCATTTCCTCTCGCATCCTCTCTGGTGAACTTCGGCGGAGGACGACGGCGCGACGCGCGCGCAAAAAGAATCGAGAGGCCGACAAAGACGGACGCGCATCCGTTGGTGAAACGCAAAATAGAAACGCCCTCGATCCTGCCGTGGCAAGATCGAGGGCGCGTCAAAATTGGTATCGAATCAAACCGTGGCGGCGCGTGTTTTCAGGTTAGAGTTAACTTTGAAAGAGAGCGCGTGCCGGAGTTTGAAGAGTGCACGTACTTTTGAGTTGAGCCACTCGCCCTTTCCCGGAGCGTTAGCGGTCGCCACCGTCTCTCGATGCAGGCAAGGTTTCCTGACTTCCGGCTCAGACGCGTCGCTCGCGCGGCCTTCCCCGTCTCTTGTTTTGAGACGAGTGACCATGCACATCTCTGGCGTGCGACACAATCGCCGGTACACAGTGGCGGGAACCGTGCGGGCTTTACACCCGGCTTCCCTTGTCGCCCACGGCTCTACTTAAGGACGAGCGCGCGGGTCACACCTGCGACGGTCAATCCGTGCGCGCCCGGCTCGCGATGGTTTGCGTGCGGGCGCGCCTGAATTGAATAGCGATACAAATTATTAGCGTGACAAAGATCTAAGGCGCGGGCTTCTTGCGCGCCCGCGAACCTGCGCGCCGCGTGCTGCTGTTCATCTCCCAGTCTTTTAGATTATGCGCAGCGCGGACAAACAACCTATCACCCCGCACACACGAGGTCAAGCGAAGCGCGCAAGGCGAGCGCGAGTTATGGCCGCTGCCAGACCGTGCCGTCAGCGTACAGGATACGCATGATGACGATCATTTCGCCGACGCTCGCGCGCTCCTGTTTGTTCAGATCATAGACGCTGATGGTTTGCGCAGGCGGCAGCGAGGCGAAGACTGTGAACTCTTTCTGTTTGCCGGGAGCGATCTTTTCGTCGCTCGTGAATTGGTGGCGTCCGGTTTCAACTTTCGTGTCCGTGTCGAAGAAGACGTGATCCCAATCGAGCGACTTGATGGCGCGCGTCCCGGCATTTTTAACCGTGACTTTGTACATGAAGCCGTAGCGTGGCGGCGACTTCCGGCGGCGTTGTTCGAGGATAGCGGAATCCGCCTTCGATTCGCGCCGGATGCGATCAACTTCGGGCGAGCCGCCGCGCTTGGCGTCGTCAATGCGCTTCTCGTTGCGCGCACGCACGCGCATCTCGTCGAAGTTTTCCACGGGGCCGCTAAAAGGATCGCGCTCCCAGCCGAGCCGTTCCTTGCTCCAACCGGATTTCACGACGGTCAAGTCGGGCGGGTTCGCTTCCGTCCGGGCAGCAGTGGCGGACGGCGACGGGGAAGTCGAGGCGACGGTGGCCTGTGCGCAAACGGACGCAGCCGCGCAAGCGAGCACAGACGCGACAGACAGACACCGGGATAAAAACTTCATCGCACCTTCCTCCTCCTGCACTCGTAATTCAAGCGGATTTGACGAGCAGCAATTGACGGAAAATCATCCGGTCAGGGTATCGGTTAGCACAAGTTATTCCCGTCGCGCCGCGCCGTCAAGTCAAACAACGCGAGGGGCGTCAGAGTTTCAAATTCGGGTGGAACAATTTGCACAAAGACGGTGAAAGCGAGAAGGGGCTGAGGGGAACTTGTCCCTCAACCCCTCCGGTCTTACCGCACGCCGCACGTCGGGTTTAGAAAATGTACCTGACGCCGACGATGATGCGACGGTTGCCGCCGTCAGTGCTCCACTGGTTGAGGAAGCCGCCGCCCGCGGTGACGGTCGAGTTCGGCGTGCCGAAGTCGCGGGTGTTGGTGAAGTTGAAGAAGTCTGCGCGCAACTGGATTCTTTGCGTCTCGTTGATGCGCGTGTTCTTCACGATGCCGAAGTCAATGTTGTTGATCCCGTCGGCGCGCAGGATGTTGCGCCCCGCCGTGCCGACTCGTCCCGAAGGCAATCCGACAAAATTAACCACGGCGCTCAGTGTGCCGTTAGCGGCTCGCACCACCCGCCCCTGCGACACGCTGAACAACGTGTTGGGGAGCGCGACCGCCAGCGGGCCGGACTGGGTGTTGGGCGGAAGCGTCGCCACAAACTGCTGCGCTTGCAGGAGAGCCTGCGCTCTGAGTTGCTGGTCGGTGGCGTACAACTGCTCCACCGTCATCCGCGAAATGTCCAACTGAGTATAGATGTTCGGGCGGGTGGCGATGCCGACCGCCGAGGCGAGACCGCCGAGCGTGCCGGTCGGGTCGCTGCCGTTCAAAGGCGAGAAGGGCGCACCGCTCTGGAAATTGAGAAACGCGTTCATCTGCCAGCCGCCGAGGACGTGTCCGGCGAAGCCTTTCTGATCACTGAAGAACGGCAGTTCATAGACAGCGTTACCGGCGAGACGCAACGGACGGTCGTAGGAAGAACGCCCGCGTTCGAGGGAGCGGTTGTAAGGGTCTTGCGCCAGCGCGATCTCGGAGGCCGAGTTGTTGAAAATCTCCGACATCGTGTCAATGAACGAACTGTAGGTGAAGTGGACGCCCGCGCTGAAGCCGTGCGTCAAACGCTTCTCAAGGCTGGCCTGCATCGAGTGGTAGATGGAGTTGCCGGAGTTGGCGCGCAGACGGATGGGGCCAATCGTCGGATTGGTACGCACGGCCGGGTTCGACACACTGCCGGAGGGGTCGTTGCGGAAGACCACCGGGTTGCCGTCAATGCTCTCGAACAGACCCGTCCCCTTCGAGCCGACGTAGCCGACGCGCATCACGAGGTCGCGCGTGAGTTCGCGCTGGACTTCGAGGTTGAACGAATCGTACTGCGGCGAGCGGAAGTCAGAAGTGACCTGCGTGCGCGTAAAGACCGCCGGGTTGACCGGCAGCGTCAGGTAGGTAGCGAAGGCGTTTTGCACGTCCGTCTGGTTGAAGGCCGCGACGAAGGGGAACGAACTCCAGATGTTGAGCGCGATGTTGGTGTAGGCGTAATCGTGCGTGCGCGTGTAGCCGCCGCGAATCACCAGTTTGTCGCCGCCCGTGAAGAAGCCGAGGATGCCGCCCGAGTCTGTGCGCGGATTCCAGTTGAAGCCGAGGCGCGGCTGGAAGTTGTCGTTGTCGCGCCCGGGGATCGGCGTCACGCGGTAGCGCGGGTCGTTGCCGGAGGCGGCGAAGACGGGATCGTTTTCCTGCAAGAGATCGGCAATCGGCTGCCCCGGGTTCTCGTAGCGCAGGCCGTAGGTCAGTGTGAAGTTCGGGCGGATGCGCCACTCGTCCTGACCGTAGAAGAAGAAGTCATGCCAATCGAGATGGAGCACGCTCGCCACGCCCGGCAGGTCGCGGTTGATCTGCACGTTGCCGAAGTCGTTGACGAAGTTTTCCAAAGTCGAATAGACGAGGTGGCCGCGCGTGGTCGGCTTGAAGAGTTGCGCCAACTGGTTGCGACGAATATCGAGGCCGAACTTGAAGGCGTGGTTGCCGCGCGTGAGCGAGAAGTTGTCCTGAAGTTGATAGGTGTTGCGAATGGAGTCTTGCGGCAAGTTGGCGGCGAGGCCGATGGCGGTGCGCGTCGCGCCGGCGTTGAGTCCGGCGAGGCCGAGTTCTGTAATTTGAATCGAGGGGATCGCTTCCGCGCGTAAGTCGGAGGCGACGGTCGCGCTGCCGGAACGCAGGAAAGCGGCGCGCAGTTCGTTGACCTTGTTCGCGCCGAAGACGCTGTTGAGCGCAAAGTTCAAACCCTGATTGCGCGAGATGTTCGAGGACTCGTAACCCGACGGCGTGGATTGACCCGCGCCGGAGGTGTTCTGATCCTGATAGATGTAGCGCGCGTTGAGAATGTGGTTGTCGTTGAAGCGATGGTCAACGCGGAAGGAACTCTGCCAGTCGTCGAAGATGAAGGAACTGGAGCCGGTCAGCGAACCGAGCGCGACCGAGCGCTGCACGCCGTTAATGATGAAGGTTCTGGAGCTGGTCGCGCCGGTTTGCGCGACGGGCAGGAAGTTTAAGAGCGCCTGCACCTGCGGGCGGTTGCCGGCGAACGTTTGGAGCGTCTGCCGCCCTTCGGCGGTCGGGATGGTGTTGACGGTTATGCCCTGACCGAGACGGCGATCCCACCAACGCTGAACCGAGAAGAAGAAGAAGGTGCGATCTTTGCCGCTGACGATGGCCGGGCCGCCTTCGCCGAAGCGCGGCAGGTGGAGCGGGCCGCCGATGGTCGCGCCGAGTTGGTTCTCCACGCGAAACGGACGCTTCTCGCTCGTGAACGAACCGGGGGGGCGGCTGCCGGGCGCGGTGCAGAAGCCCGCGGCCTTGTTCAAGTTGCTGCACGCGTTCAAAGCGTTGTCGTTGTGAAACCAGAAGCCGGAGCCGTGGAATTCGTTCGTGCCGCTCTTCGTGATCGCGTTGAAGACGGAACTGCTGTTGCGACCGAACTCGGCGGAGAACTGGTTCGTCACAAGTCGGACTTCCTGAATCAGATCGGGGTTGTTCAACTGCACCGCGCCGCCGCCGACGCCGAAGTCGTTGTTGTCCTGCCCGTCAATCAGGAAGTTGTTCGAGCGGAGGCGACCGCCGTTGGCGGAGTAGTTGATGCCGTTGGTGAAGCCGGATTGGTTCGACTGCAACTGGCTGACGCCGGGCGCGGAGAGCGCGACGTTATAGACGTTGCGGTTGGTGGAGAGCGGCAACTCCGAGAGGCGGCGTTCGTCGAAACGCGTGCCGACCTCGGCGTTCGTCGTGTTGAGCAAAGCCGCGTTCTCCGTGACGGTGACGACCTCGCTCACGCCGCCGAGTGTCATCGTCACGTCAACGACCGCCGCCTGATTCAAAGAGAGCGTGATGCCGGTCTGGACGTACTTCTTGAAGTTGGCCGCTTCGACCGTGATCTCATACGCGCCAACGGGCATGTTGACGAAGTTGTAACGTCCTTCTTCGTTGGTTTGAGCGGTGCGGGAAGTGTTGGTATCAACGTTGCGCGCCGTGACGGTTGCGTTCGGCAGCGCGGCCTCTTTCTCGTCCTGCACCGAGCCCGAAATCGAGCCGGTGGTTTGCGCCGACGCGGCGAACGCCAAGCCTAGCAGCACGACGAGCGTGGCAAGAAGGTGTTGGGCTACTCTGGGCATTTCTTTGCTCCTTTAAACTGAGGGAATGGAGATGCGGTTAAAACTTCAGGCTACGACTACTGCGGGTCGCTCGCTTGCAGGTCGGCGACTTGGAGTTTCGCCTGCCGTCAGCATGTCTGAATAACCTGAATTGCGTTTTAGTAACGTTTCTGACAACTAAGACTGTGTCGAGGCTCAGAATACTTCCGGCGAAGGGCTGGCGGCGCGAATGCTTCTGTTAATCTTAGCTGTCGGGACATAATCCCGGTGAAGGTACGTCTAATCGAGTTCTTGTCAAGCAAGCAGTATGCCCGCAGGCGAGCGGCGCGAATTGAGGCCAAAATCAGGCCAAAATGTGGCCGTTCGGGGCTGCCTGCTACGCGCATTATCCATATTTTCATAGATCGTGCCTACAATATTATGCACAACGCCGCGTAAAATCTCCCCGTGCGCCGGAAACGCGCCCTAGCGTGTGCCGGAGAGAGAAACCGCTTGACGCCTCGAACGACCCCGCCGCCCACGCACATCTACGACGCCTTCGCGCCGCACTACGACTGCGCCCTCCGCCCGCTCGAACGCCTCCTGCTCCGACGCCTGCGCGCCGCCACGCTCCAAGCACTGACCGCCGCCGGCAGCAGCAATAGCAAAGACAACGACGGCGTTGTCGTCGGCAGCGACAACGGCGGCGTCCTAGGTGGCAGCGACAGCGGCGTTGTCATGGGCGATGGCAACAGCGGCAGCAGCGGCAGTCGCATACTCGAAATCGGCGCGGGCACGGGACTCAACTTCGCGCACTACCCGCGCAACGCACACGGCGCGGCCACCGAACCGAGCCGCGAGATGCTCCGGCGCGCACGCCAAAAAGCGCGACCCGCACGCGTCCATCTCGTGCAGAACAGCGCGGAAGCCCTGCCCTTCGCAGACGACACTTTCGACGCGGCCTTCGCCACGCTCGTCTTCTGCTCCCTCGCCTCGCCGCCCGGGGCTTTCGCGGAACTGCGCCGCGTCGTGCGCGCGGGCGGTCGCGTCGTCCTGCTCGAACACGTGCGTCCGGCCAACCCACTCGGCTACGTCTTCGACGCGCTCAGTTTCTTCACCGTCCGCCTCTTCCGAGACCACTTCAACCGCCGCACCGCCGAAGACGCGCGCCGCGCCGGACTCCGTCTCCTACGCGTCGAACCACACGCCCTCGGCATCATCCAACTTATCGTCTGCGAAGTCTGAACAGAAACTTTTGCGTCCTCCCTTTGTGTCTTCGTGCCTTTGTGGTTAAGTTATCCTGACGGAGACTCACACGCATGACGGCCAACGAGAAGACGAACAAGGAACGCGCCGCCGCGAGCGCGCACATCGGTTGCCAAGGCTGGAACTACGGAGACTGGGTGACCGGCCCCGCCGCCGACGAGACGGTCTTCTACCCGCGCGGCACACGTCCCGCCGGGATGCTGCGCGTCTACACGCGCGCCTACGAAACGGTCGAAGTTGATTCCACCTTCTACGCAGTCCCTTCCGCCGCCACCGTTGACGGCTGGCACAAACGCACGCCCTCGCACTTCACCTTCGCGCTCAAACTCCCCCAACAGATCACGCACGAGTTCGGCCTGCGCA
>DASYMM010000164.1:0-5958 GCA_036009085.1 Pyrinomonadaceae bacterium
TCAGGTTGCAGTGCGGCCACTGAACGCATTGTCCCGCTTCTTACGTTTACAACGCTAAATGTCTATCCCTGAGACAACATCGGCCGAAGCCTTCGAGCGTTACGTGGGCGGGAACTGTCTAGCCACCGGCCACGGCGAAGCGTGGCGCGACCTCAAAGCCTGGATCGTCGCCCTCCCGCCCGTCGTTGACGCCTTGCACCTTCCCGCCGTCAGCGAATCGTTCCTCGCATGGACCATCTCGGGTGAAGTTGACTTCGATGAGCGGGAAAACGAACAGCCGTGGATCACGCACCGAATCAGGAAAGGATCGTTTTTTCTCACCTCGGGCGGCGCGCCCTACGATTGCCGCTGGCGGGCGGCGACCCCGGAGCCGTTCGAGTCTATGGCCGTGTTCATCGAACTGCCGCTCCTCCAGCGCGCATTGGATGAGGTCTTCGGCGACAACGCCGTGCACGCACGACTGCGGGACATGTCGGCCTTCACCGACGACGCTCTGGATTCGTTGATGGAACAGGTGCGCGGTGAGTTGCTGCGCCAAGCGGCCAGCCCGCTTGTCGTGCAGGGATTGGCACAACTCATCGCCGTCCACCTGGCACGCAACTACGGCGAAACGGACGAAGAGACGCACAGCGGCAGCCCCTCACTCCCCGGCTACAAGCTTCGACAGATAACGGACTGGATGGCCGAA
The DNA here is from genome assembly GCA_036009085.1 of Pyrinomonadaceae bacterium. Lineage (GTDB taxonomy): Bacteria > Acidobacteriota > Blastocatellia > Pyrinomonadales > Pyrinomonadaceae > JAIVJZ01. Next base: position 689 of record DASYMM010000164.1, read on the forward strand.
CACGTCGCCGAAGACTTCCACCTCGCAGGTCTGGCGGCGCAAGTCGGGTTGAGTAAGTTTCACTTTCAACGTCTGTTCAAGAGCGCGTTGGGCGTCTCGCCTTCGCGCTATCAGATCAATCTGCGGATGAACGCCGCGCGACGACTGCTGCGCGAAACGAAGCGGAGCGTGGTGGATGTCGCGCTCGAAGTGGGCTACGCCGACCCGAGCCATTTCGCGCAACTGTTCCGCCGGGAAACCGGCCTCTCCCCGAGCGACTATCGCCGCCAGCGTTGACCTGCCGCCCTGCCGACTACTCCCAAAAAATATTCTTTCAGTAGGAATCCCGCACCTTTCCGCGACGATCTCGCCCTATCATTTGCCTGCGCCCCGAACCCCAGTTTCGAGCAATATCGTCATAGGTCGAGCAAGAACGCCCGCGACGGCTGCGCGCACGCGGGGTAAATTAGCTTCACATTTTAACCAGTAGTGAGGAGTCAAAAAAATGCAGAAGCGCAAACTAGGAAATAGCGACCTTGAAGTTTCGGCTCTCGGGCTTGGCTGCATGGGGCTGAGCTTCGGATACGGCGCGGCCACAGACAAGGGGGAGGCGATTTCACTGATCCGGGCTGCCGTCGAACGCGGCGTCAACTTCTTCGACACGGCTGAAATTTACGGGCCGCTGACGAACGAAGAAGTCATGGGCGAGGCTCTCGCCCCGTTCCGCGAACAGGTGTTGATCGCAACCAAGTTCGGTTTCAAACCCGCCTCGGAGGGTGAGACACACTGGAGCGCGTTGGACAGCAGGCCGGAGCACATCAAGCAGGCCGTCGAGGGTTCGCTCAAGCGGCTCAAGGTCGAGATGATTGACCTCTACTACCAGCACCGGGTTGACCCCGAAGTGCCAATCGAAGACGTGGCGGGGGCGGTAAAAGACTTGATTCAGGAAGGGAAGGTCAAGCACTTCGGACTCTCCGAAGCGGGTGTGCAAACCGTCCGCCGCGCGCACGCCGTCCAGCCCGTGACCGCGCTCCAGAGCGAATACTCCCTGTGGTGGAGACAGCCCGAGGCGGAGGTGCTCCCGACGCTCGAAGAACTCGGCATCGGCTTCGTCCCGTTCAGCCCTCTCGGCAAAGGCTTTCTCACGGGAAAGATTGACGAGAACACCAAGTTCGAGAGCACCGACTTCCGCAACGTCGTCCCACGCTTTACGCCGGAGGCGCGGAAGGCGAATGGGGCTTTGGTCGAATTGCTCGGCAGGGTCGCGGAGCAGAAGAAGGCGACGCCCGCTCAGATTGCGCTCGCGTGGCTGCTCGCGCAGAAGCCCTGGATCGTGCCGATTCCGGGCACCACGAAGAGGCACCGCCTTGAGGAAAACCTCGCGGCGGCTGAAATCGAGTTGACGCCCGAAGACCTACGCGAGATTGACGCTGCCGCCTCGAAGATCGACGTGCAGGGGGCACGCTACCCCGAACATCTGGAGCGAAGGGTGGGTCGCTGAGGCAAAGTTGACCGGCTTTGCTTGCCGGGCGGCGTGACGCAGGAGGAACCGGGCGAGACCAGCACCCACCCGGCGTTTTATTCGGGCGCACCTCGCGCAGCGGTACCGTTGATTATCCTCGTCGGCTTTGCCGTGGGAGGGGTTCCAACCGTAAATCAATGAACCGAAAGGGACGTAAATGAAATTGCTTGCCGCGACGATCATGTCGCTTTCTCTGCTCGCTTCGGCGTCCGCACAGACAAATCGGGCGGGCGTCGCCTCTGTGTCCGGCGTCGCCACGGCCGCACCGGTTCAGGCTTCGCAGCCGATCATAATCACGCGTGGCGGCACGCAGCCCTCCCGGCAGGGGACGGTCGAAAACTTCACCGGGTCGGTGCGCGTCGAGCCGCTGTTCCAGCCGAACGCCCCGGCACGCACGTCCGGCGCAATCGTTACGTTCCAGCCCGGCGCACGGGCGGCGTGGCACTCCCACCCGCTCGGTCAGATTCTCATTGTGACGGCGGGCACTGGCCGGGTGCAGCGTTGGGGCGACCCCGTCGATGAAATCCGGCCGGGGGATGTAGTCTGGATTCCGCCCGGTCAAAAACACTGGCACGGCGCATCGCCGGACGCCTCGATGTCGCACATCGCCGTCGTGGAACTGCTCGACGGCAAATCAACCGACTGGATGGAAAAGGTGAGCGACGCGCAATACGGTGCGCCGGTTCGGGCGCAGCCGCCCACGAACGCCGCACAGCCCACCGCCGGTAGACAGTTAATGGGCGACATCGCCCCCAAGTTGGCTGATCTGACTGACAACGTGTTGTTTGCAGATGTCTGGGAGCGTCCCGGATTATCAAAGCGCGACCGGAGTTTGGTGACGGTGGCCGCGCTGATCTCGATGAACCGTCCCGAACAGCTTCGCTCGCATCTCGCCAGAGCGCGTGCTAACGGCGTGACGGAGCAGGAGTTGATCGAGGCCATCACACATCTTGCGTTCTATGCCGGGTGGCCGAGCGCGGTCACGGCGGTCGGGGTGGCGCGAGAAGTCTTCCAGCAGAAATGATGCCTGTGCGAAGGCGCAGCGCAGTGCCTTCAACAAATTTAGAGGGCGCGAGGCAGGTGTCCGCTCCCGTCCGCGCGGCGACACATTCCTGTCGTGGGCGGTCGGCTTAGACAAAAAGGGGGAACCCATAAATGAACGACGATTTCGACGATACCTCCGGGGCTGAGTTGACGGCTGACGAGGAGGCTCTGTTACAGGAGATGCCGACGCTGACCGACGTGGGGCAGGCGCGCCGCACGTTCCTCGGGCAGACGCTCGCGGGCAGTCTCGGCGTCTTCACGCTGATGCTGCTGGAAAAGGAGAGTGCGCTCGCCGCACTGTCTAACTCGCCTGACGCGGTGTTTGCCGCGACGCCCGCGCTGGAAAATCCCGTCAGGGTCGTGCTCAAGGTCAACGGCGCGGCGAAGACTTTGGAGCTCGATTCGCGGATGGTGCTTTTGGACGCCCTGCGCGAGCGTCTGGAGATGACCGGGACGAAGAAGGGCTGCGATCAGGGGCAGTGCGGCGCGTGCACGGTGCTCGTTGACGGGCGGCGCGTGCTCTCCTGCCTGACGCTCGCCGCGCAGGTGGAGGGGCGCGAGGTCACGACCGTCGAGGGGCTGGCGAAGGGCGACGAACTGCACCCCGTTCAGGCGGCCTTCATCAAGTACGACGGCTTCCAGTGCGGCTACTGCACGCCGGGGCAGATCTGTTCTGCCGTCGGAATGCTCGAAGAGGCGCGGCGCGGCGACGTGAGCCACGTCACAGAGGACGTGAGCGTGCCGGTCAAACAACTCTCGGACGACGAGATACGCGAGCGTATGAGCGGCAACATCTGCCGCTGCGGCGCGTACCCGAAGATCGTCGCGGCCATACAGGAAGCGCATTCGGGCAAAGAGACGGCGCGGACGTGGCGTTTCGTCGAAGAGGCAGAACTGGCACGCGTCAGGAAGGAGGCGACAGATGAGACCGTTTAAGTATGTACGCGCGAACGACCCGAACGCAGCCGCACGCGCGCTCGCGGCAAACCCGCGTGCGAAGTTTCTGGCGGGCGGAACCAACATCCTCGATTTGATGAAAGAGGACGTGGAGCGTCCAGACGAATTGATAGACCTGTCTCGCCTAAAACTCGCCGAGATAAAGGCGGCGCGCACGGGCGGCGTCTCCATCGGCGCACTCGCGAAGAACTCCGACACCGCCAACCATCCGCTCGTCCGCCGCAACTATCCGCTCTTGACGCAGGCCATCGTCGCGGGCGCGTCCGGGCAACTCCGCAACATGGCGACCAACGGCGGGAACCTGATGCAACGCACGCGCTGCCAGTACTTCTACGACACGGCGATGCCCTGCAATAAGCGCGAGCCGGGCACCGGCTGCGGCGCGCTCGAAGGACTCAACCGCATCCACGCCATCTTCGGCTGGAGCGAGAAGTGCGTGGCGACTTACCCCGGCGACATGGCGAACGCGCTCTACGCGCTCGAAGCGACGGTGCGTGTCAGGGGAGCGGACGGGCGCGAGCGCACCATCCCCGTCGCAGAGTTCCACCGCCTGCCGGGCGACACGCCCGAGCGCGACAACAACCTTCGGCACGGCGAGTTGATTACGGCCATCGAACTGCCGCAGTCGAACTTTGCGAAGAACTCCTACTACCTGAAAGTGCGCGACCGCGCCTCCTACGCCTTCGCGCTCGTCGCGGTGGCCGCCGGACTGGAACTCGACGGCGGAAGGATCAAGGGGGCGCGCGTCGTGCTCGGCGGCGTGGCGCACAAGCCCTGGCGGAGCCTTGAGGCGGAGGCCGCACTGGCAGGTCAAACGGCGTCGGAAGAGACTTTCCGGCAGGCGGCTGAAATCGCGCTCAAGGGCGCAAAGCCGCTCGCGCACAACGCCTACAAAGTCGAACTGGGGAAACGCGCGGTCGTCCGCGCCCTGATGCGCGCGGCCAAGCTGGCCTGAAAGGGGAGGGGAGACTGATGCCTAGATACATCGGGAAAGAGATGAGCCGCGTGGACGGCGTGGCGAAGGTGACGGGCAGGGCGAAGTATGCGGCGGAGTTCCGCGTGCCGAACCTCGCCTACGGTTTCATCGTGCTGGGCACGGTGGCGAAGGGCACGATCCGTGCCATTGACACGCGCGAGGCCGAGCGCGCGCCGGGCGTCATACGCGTCTTCACGCACCTCAACGCGCCGAAGCTCGGGCCGAAGACTCCCACGGAGGACGCGCCCCCGCGTGGCGCACGGGATGAACGCGACAAGTCTTTCCGCGCGCTCCAATCAGACAGAATCTACTTCAACGCGCAGCCCGTCGCGCTCGTCGTCGCAGAAACCTACGAGCAGGCGCGCTACGCCTCGCGTTTAGTCCGTGTCTCCTACAACGCGGAGAAGCATTCGACCGACACCGAGGCCGTGCGCGGACGGGCGCGTGTGCCCCCGCGTGCGGCGGCGAAGCCTCGCGGCAACCCGGAAGAAGCGATGCGCGTTGCGCCCGTCAAGGTGGAGGCCGAGTACCGCATCCCCATCGAGCACCACAAACCGATGGAGCCGCACGCGGCCGTCGCCGTCTGGCAGGGCGACAAGCTGACCATCTTCGATAAGACGCAGGAAGTTTACGGCGTGCGCGCGCACCTCGCGTCGGCCTTCGGCGTGCCCGAAGAGAACGTCTCGGTCGTCTCCCCTTACGTCGGCGGGGCGTTCGGTTCCAGCTTGCGTCCGAACTACTACCCGGCGTTGACGGCGATGGCGGCGCGCGAACTCAAGCGTCCGGTCAAGG
>DASYMM010000165.1:0-6064 GCA_036009085.1 Pyrinomonadaceae bacterium
TAGGGCTTGTTTTCCGCCACCATCTCCCTGACTTCGATGTTCTTCGCAAACTTAACCGGCTTATCCTCGTCCAGCACGATTGTTACCACGTCGTCCACGCGCAAATCTTTACAATGAACATACTGCTTGCCGCGTCTGACCTGCGTGTTGATCTGGCAAACCGAGATGACATGCTCGACGCCCTCCGCCGTCACAACCGAGATGCGTTCGTCGCTCACTTCCACGATACGCACATTAACCAGCCGTCCATCCGTGTCGCCGTCGTCCAGTCTCGCCGCCTGCGCGACGTTTGCACCAAGAATTAATGCGAAAGCTACGACACCGAAAATCGCTCGATTGAATCTTTTCATCTTCTTCAACTCCCGTCGCCACATCTGTTTTGGGAGAGACGCGGACAAGTTCGCTGCCGACACACAGAGCAAGCATCGTGCCTTTACGCGGTAGAAGTCGGCAACACGAAAATTTGGGCGAAATATGGGGGGAAATGCACGTGACGGGAGAATTGTCGAGAATCCGGCGACCAACCGCCGTCCGTATCATTACGCGACAGCACGGGGAATTGTATCGTTGCCGAACGTTCGATTAAAAAGGATGAGGGCGGAGGGACGAGGGATGAACAAGAAGAAGCACTCAATCTTGAATGCTTCCCTTCATTCCTAAATCGGAGACAAGCGACGGGTGACAAGTTAAAACAAAAGCCTTGTCTTTAACGTGTCACCCGTCACTCGTCACTTGTAACTTAGTTTAGCCGAAAATGTCTCGCACGCGGTCTATGAGTCCTTTGTCTTCGAGGTCGCGGTCTTCGATCTTGGAGAGTTCTTCGAGGAGGCGACGCTGTTCGCGCGTGAGCGTGGTTGGCGTGCGCAGGGCGACGGAGACGAAGAGGTCGCCGTGTCCGCGCCCGCCGAGCACGGGCATGCCGTGGCCTTTGAGACGAAAGACCGTGCCCGTCTGCGTGCCCGCCGGAATCTTCAAAGGCTGCTCGCCCGCCAGAGTCTTCACCATGATCTCCGAGCCGAGCGCGGCCTGCGCGAACGTCACGGGCACGGCGGCGTAGAGATTGCTCCCCTGCCGCTCGAACTGCTCATGCTCTTTGACGTGGATGACGACGTAGAGATCGCCCGCGCCGCCGCCGCTCGCGCCGCCCTCGCCTTCGCCCGTGATGCGCAGACGCGATCCGGTCTCGACGCCGGCCGGAACCTTCACTTCCATCTGTCGTTCGCGTTCCACGCGACCCGCGCCCCTGCACGTCTCGCAAGGATTCTTGATGATGCGCCCCGTGCCGCGACACGCGCTGCACGTGCGCGCGACGGAGAAGAAGCCCTGTTGATAACGAACCTGCCCCGCGCCGCTGCACGTCGAACAAGTTTCGGGCTGCGTGCCGCTCTTTGCGCCCGTGCCCGTGCAAGTGTCGCACGTCTCAAGTCGAGGGATGCGCAGTTGCGCCGTCATCCCTTCGGCGGCTTCTTCCAGCGTGATCTCTAAATCGTAGCGCAAATCCGCGCCGCGCTGCGCGCTCGAACGACGACCGCCGCCGCCCGCGCCCGCACGCCCGCCGAACACGTCGCCGAAGCCGAAGAGGTCGCCGAGAATGTCTTCGATGCCGCCGAACCCTTGCGCGCCCCAGTTTGCGCCCGCGCCCGCCGCGCTCGAAGAGACGCCCGCGTGCCCGAAGCGATCATAGCGCGCACGCTGCTCGCCGTTTGAGAGCACGCTGTAAGCCTCCGCCACTTCCTTAAACATCTCCTCCGCTTCCGCGTCGCCCGGATTCTTGTCCGGGTGATAACGAATGGCGAGACGCTTATACGCGCTCTTCAATTCCTGCTCGGTCGCATTGCGCCCGACACCTAATAATTCGTAATAATCCTTTTTGCTCATAACCTAAAAGCAGTGACAAGTGACGAGTGACAAGTTAAAACGGATACGATTTTAACTTGTCACTCGTCACTTGTCACTTGTCACTTTTCTAACCGGGATCGTTGCTGTTCGTGACGATGGTGCCCGGCGCGGGGGTCGCGCCGCTCAACATCGCATTGGTCAGTAAGGCCGCGATGCGTTCGATGTTGGCGAGCGCATGTTTAAGCTCTTCCTCGTCTGTTGACTGCGCGACATCCGCGCACTCGTTGAAGACGCTCACGGCATCCTGTCGCTCCTCTGTGGAGAGCGCCGGGCCTAACTCCTTGAATGTGCGTTGCGCGCTGCGCGAGAGACTGTCGAGCCGGTTGCGCATGTGTATGATTTCTTTGGCGCGCAGGTCTTTGCTCGCGGAGACGGTGGCTTCGGCGATCAAAGTATCAATCTCCTCCGGGTTCAGGCCGGAGGTCGGGGTAATGCGCATCTGCTGCTGTCGCCCGGTCGCCTTCTCCTGTGCGGAGACGCTCAAAAGGCCGCTCGCGTCAACTTCAAAGCTCACTTCAATCTGCGCCGACCCGCGCGGCCCCGGCGGTATCCCGACCAACTCGAACTTGCCGAGCGAGCGATTCCCTCCCGCGATCTCACGCTCGCCTTGCAGGACGTGAATCTCCACGGTTGATTGATTGTCCGCAACGGTCGTAAAGGTCAGGCTGCTTTTGAGCGGGATCGTCGAATTGCGCTCGATCAACTTGGTGAAGAGGCCGCCGCGCGTCTCCAGACCGAGCGAGAGCGGCAACACGTCGAGCAGCACGATGTCTTTCACTTCGCCCGTCAGCACGCCGCCCTGTATGGCCGCGCCCATCCCGACCACTTCGTCCGGGTTGATCTCGGACGAAGCCTCGCGCCCGAAAATTTCCCGCACCGTGCGCGCGATAATCGGCGAACGCGTCTGGCCGCCGACGAGCAGCACCTTGTCAATGTTGTCGGGTTGCAGTTTCGCGTCCCAGAGCGCCTTCTGGCACGGCTCGATGGTCTGCTCGACGAGGTCTGCGACGAGTCCTTCAAAAGTCTCGCGCGTTAAAGTTTTGCTGAAATGCTTGGGGCCGGAAGCGTCTGCCGCGATGAAGGGCAAATTGATGTTTGTCTCGGTCAGCGAAGAGAGTTCGCACTTGGCGCGTTCGGCGGCTTCTTTGAGACGTTGCAGGGCGAGGCGGTCTTCGCGCAAGTTGATGCTCGTCTCTTCGCGAAACTGATCGACCATCCAGTTGATGATGCGTTCGTCAAAATCTTCGCCGCCGAGGAACGTGTTGCCCGACGTAGCCAGCACTTCAAAGACGCCGTCGTTCATCTCAAGGATCGAAACGTCGAACGTGCCGCCGCCCAAGTCGTACACGACGATGCGTTCGGAGGCGGAGCGACCCAAGCCGTAAGCGAGCGCGGCGGCGGTCGGCTCGTTGATGATGCGCTCGATGCGGAGTCCGGCGATTTTCCCCGCGTCTTTCGTGGCCTGTCGCTGCGTGTCGTCGAAATAAGCGGGCACGGTGACGACGGCTTCTGTGATCGCTTCGCCGAGAAAATCTTCGGCGGCGGCTTTCAGGCGTTGCAGGACGATGCCGGAGATTTCCTGCGGGCTATAGACGCGCCCCTGCACGCGTATGCGCGCGTCGCCGTTTTGCGAATCTATGATCTCGAACGGCGTGGTTTCGAGCGCGCGTTGCACTTCCGGCGAATCGAACTTCCGCCCGATCAGACGTTTGACGGCGTACACGGTGTTGGCGGCATTCGTCACGGCCTGTCGCTTGGCGATCTGCCCGACGAGCCGTTCGCCTTTGTCCGTGAAGCCGACGACCGAAGGCGTCGTGCGCCCGCCTTCCTTGTTAGGAATGATCTGCACCGCGCCGCCTTCCAACACGGCCACGCAGCAGTTCGTCGTCCCTAAATCTATGCCGATAACTTTACCCATAACCTTTAAGTTTCAGGTTTCAAGTTTCAAGTTTCAGGTCTGAAGTTTTCTTTAACTTAGAACCTGAAACCTGCAACCTGAAACTATTTATTCGTTGCCACCTTGACCATCGCCGGGCGTAAAAGTTTTTCGCCGAGGCGATAGCCGCGCACGATCTCCTGCATCACTGTATCAGGCTCAAATCCATCCGTTTGTTCCGTAGCGATGGCTTCGTGAACGTGCGGGTCGAAGGGATGCCCGACCGTCGGCACCTGCTCGATCCCAAGATTTTCCAACACGCCGTTCAACTGTTTGCTGATCAACTCGACGCCGTGCAGGAAGTTTCTGAACTCCTGCGATTCCGTGGCTTCCATCGAGGATTCCGCTTCATGCGCCCGCCGCAAATTGTCCATCACGGGCAACAACTGCCCCACCACGTCCGCCACGATGCGGTTGTAACTCTCCACACGTTCGCGCTCGATGCGCTTGCGGAAATTATCGAAATCGGCCTGACGCCGCGCCGCCGCGTCTTGAAACTCCTGCTGCTCGGCACGCACCTTTTGCAACTCGGCCTCGACCATCTCCAACTCGGCCTGCGCGGCAAGCAGTTCGGCCTGCAACCCGAGCGTCGAATTCATGCCGCCCTGCGCGCCGGAGCGACGCGAGGTTTCCCGCGATTTGCCGTTTGCCCCGCTCGCGTCTAAATGCCGGTGCGTGTCCTGCTCGTCGCGATCTTCCGGCATTTCAGAATGAGCGGGCGCGCCCGCCGTGTCGCGTTCGTCCGCCTCGTCTTTGCCGCCTGCGTCGTCCTGCTCTTCGCCGCGATCAATGCGCCGCTGCATCTCGGTTTCGCCTTCGTAGCTCGAAGCGCGTCCGAGTTCGTCGGGCGTGTGCGTGTTGGCGTCGTCTTCGTCCGCAGCTTCGGGCGCGACGCGGTAATCAGCGTTTGCGCTCTCTTCGTCCACAAAACGGACTGGGATGCGCTTGGGAGTGGGGCTGTTTTCGTTAATCATGTCCATTCGACCTTGATACCCTCTGTTGGAAACTAAAGCGACTCGACGCGCGACTCGCTCGACCCTTTTGGTTTAGACGTGCGCGCCGTCTTCGCGCATCATGCGGTCTATCAATTGCGAAACGTAACTGACGACCGCCATCATCCGTTCATACTCGATCCGCATCGGCCCGACGACGCCGACCGTGCCTGCGATGCCGCCCGTCCCGATATGGTAAGGGGCGGTGATGAGCGCGCAGTTCTGCATCGCGGGCGTGTTTAGTTCGCGCCCGATCTGGACGCGCACGTCGCCGAAGACGCGTTCGCGCGTCAGGCACTCGTTCAAAATTTTCACGAGCCGCGTCTTCTCTTCCAGCGTGCGAAACAGTTCGCGCAGCCGCTCAATGTCCGCGAAGTCGGGCTTGACGAGGATGTTCGATGCGCCGTCAACATACACGTCTCCGGTCGCGGCCTCTTCGCCTTCCAGACTCAACTCGCACAAGAGCATCGCGTTTTGCAGCAGGCGATCATAGAGAGCTTTTTCGGCGCGCATCAGCCCGAGAATCTCTGCGCGAATCGCCTGCAAATTCTTGCCGCTGAACTCCGTGTTCAAATAACGCGCCGTCTGCTCCAGTTCTTCCTGCGTGAACGGTTCGTCAATGCGGATGATCTTGTTCTGGATGATGTTCGGCGCAAAGACGAGCACGACGAGAATCCGTCCATCCGTCAGTTGAACAAACTCGATGTGCTGCAAACGATTGTCGGCCATCGGCGGCGAAATCACGATGCCGACGTTTTCCGAGAGTTCCGACAGCAGGTGCGAGACCCTTTCCATGAGGCGATTCGGAGCCGTCATGTTGCCCTCGCCCTGCCGCAAGCCCAGCAGGCTATCAATCGCCGCCGTGTCGGCTCTCGACAGGCGCGCGTCGCCGAGCATGTGATCCACGTAATAACGATAGCCCTTGTCGGTCGGGAGCCGACCGGCGGAAGTGTGCGGCTGCTCGACGAATCCGGCTTCTTCCAGTTCGGCCATCACGTTGCGGATCGTGGCCGCGCTCCACCCAGCTGCGCCCGACAGGCGCTCCGAGACGGTTCTTGAGCCGACCGGCTCGCCCGTCCCCAGATGCTCTTTGATGATGGCGGACAACACGAACTGCGCGCGTGCGTCGGGCGCTCGCTCGGAAGTTGTCATTGATGTGGAACTACGATTTGCCATCTGGTGCTTTGCAGCGGTAAGTGGGGAACGTCGGAGGCCACTTGGGAGGCTTTTGCGGCAT
>DASYMM010000166.1:0-5310 GCA_036009085.1 Pyrinomonadaceae bacterium
CGCCTCTCTGCGTCTCTGCGGTGAGTGCTTATCCATCCTCAAACCTTACTAACTTGTCGCGTTCTGCGTCGCCTGATTGTCCGCCGCGACCGCCGCCGCCATGTCGTAGAGCACGCAGCGAACTTTCACGCCGCCTTCAAGTTCGTAGAGCGGAATCGTCCCTTCGGTGCAGCGCGGCTCGCGGTAGGTGCAGCGCGGCGCGAAGTGGCAGCCGGGCGGCAGGTCGGTCGGCTTCGGCACGGTGCCCTCGATGGTCTGCAAACGCTCGACCTTCTGCGCCTCGCCCGCCGTCAACTTCGGCACAGACTTCAACAGCCCTTCCGTGTAAGGCATCTTCGGGCGCGCAAACAACTCCCCGACCGGCGACTCTTCCACGATCCGCCCCGTGTACATCACCGCCACCCTGTCCGCCACCTCCGCCACCACGCCCAAGTCGTGCGTGATCAAGAGCACCGCCAACTCGCGCGACTTCCTGAGGCCGTCCAGCAGTTCGAGTATCTGCGCCTGTATCGTCACGTCGAGCGCGGTCGTCGGCTCGTCTGCGATGAGTAGTTTCGGGTCGCACGCCAGAGCCATCGCGATCATCACGCGCTGCCGCATCCCGCCCGACAACTGGTGCGGGTAATCGCCCGCGCGCCTCGCCGGGTCTGGAATCGCCACCTCGCGCATCGCCTCAATCGCGCCCTCGCGTGCCTGCGCGCGAGAGAGTTTCCGGTGGAGACGCAGAGCTTCGGCGATCTGCTCGCCCACCGTGTAGACCGGATTCAGCGAAGTCATCGGGTCTTGAAAGATCATGGCGATGTCGTCGCCGCGAATCTCGCGCATACGCCGCTCCGAAGCCGCGCGCAAGTCCTCCCCGTCAAACCAAATCTCGCCCTCAACGATCCTCCCCGGCGCACCCACCAGACGCATCACCGACAGAGCAGTCACGCTCTTCCCGCACCCGGACTCGCCCACCAGCCCCAGCAACTCCCCCCGATCCAGATAAAAACTGACCCCATCCACCGAACGCACCACCCCCGCCCGCGTGAAGAAATGCGTCTGCAAATTTTTGACTTCAAGCAAATGAGACATTGTTTGGTAAGAGTATGTGCAATCGGCTTGAACGGCAAACGATGGCCGCTGAACGTAATATCAAGCTAACTTCTTAAATTCTTCCACCGTTAATCCCGCATCTTTCACAATACCGCCCATCGTAATAGCGTTCACAGGATTGTGCCGAGGAATGGTAAGGATGCGCGTGCCGTCCGACATCACAATATGCTTGCCCTGTCGGACAACGCGAAAGCCCGCCTTCTCCAAAGCACGCACCGCCTGAAGATGATTGATGCCCGGTATCTTCGGCATGGTTAAACCGAAACTTCTACTTCCCGCACATCCGCATCTTTGAAAGTGTCTTCGATAGCGGCGAGATACTCTTGAATCGCGTCCTGTATGTTCTCAAGCGCTTCCTCTTCTGTCGCTCCTTGCGACCAGCAGCCGGGCAGGCCGGGACACGAAACGCTGTACCCTTCCTCGGATTTTTCCAAAACGATCTTATATTTCACGACTCAATTCCCTCCGCTCTCCATTATAACCATCATCGGCGCGCGACGCGCACCTCGCGCCCGTCACTGGCTGATTCTCCCAACGCTCCAAATGTTCTACATGTCGGAAGGGAAAATATCGGCGGGCACGTGTGCCGCCTTCTGACGTTTGCGTGCGCGCGTGACGAAACTTTTGTAAGAGAGTTTGTCGTCCGTGGGCAGAGTCCAAATCTCCGCGACGACCCAGGAGGTTTTGCCGCCGGCGGTCTTTCGCTCAAGCAGGGCTTTTACGTCCAGATCAGTCTCCTGCAACTCGCCTTCCCCGGCGTCCACCACTTCGCCGCCGTGAAAGTAAGCCCAGTCGCCGCTCAGTTTCAAATGATAGACCTTGAACTGGCTCGTCAGTTTGAGGCGTGCGCGCACGGCGTCGAGCACGGCCTTGCGTTCGGGTGAACCTTGCGCGGGCGTCGTCGCAGCCTTGCCCGCGTTGCTGTTCTGCGCGCGTGCGGGCGCGAGCGGCGAGGCGCAAGGTGCGAGCAGCAGAAACAAGAGCAGGAAGAGTGTCGGCAGTCGTCGCAAGTTTCTCATCGTGTTAGTCGTCGCATTTTTATCGCATCTCAACTTTGCAGCGGCGCGAGTTCAACGGATGACGCGCACGTCGCGTTCGCTGAAGATTTTCCAACCCTGCGGGGTGAGTTGCCAGCGGAGTTCCTGCACGACTTCGCCGCTGCGGTTCTGGCCGCCGCCTTCGATACGGTAGCTTTTGCGAAAGCGCATGACGGCGGCGCGCCCCTGTTCCTGAATGATGAGTTCGGGCGCGGCGGCGCGCACGTCAATCGTGCTGGCGCGCAGGAAGACGCGCTCCTTTTCGGCGCGCACGGCCTCGCGCGGGGCGTTGCGCGTCAGGTAGAAGGCGCGCAGGACGGGCGGGTAATAGCTCATCTGTCGTTCGATGTCGCGGGCGTTCGTCGCGGCGATCCAATCGTCGAGCGCGCGGCGCAGGAAGAAGGCGGTCTCGTCGCTTCCGGCTTTGGGAGAGGAAGAGGCGTTTGCGCCCCCTGCACCGCTCGTTCCCGTTGAGGCGGACGCGACTGTTCCGTCGGGCGGCGTGGTCGCCGGGCGCGACGGCGTGCCGTAGATGTTCCACTCGGCGGCGTCGGAGATTTTTTCATAGACGCTGCGGATGATGACGGGTTCGTTGAGTTGTTCGTTGTGGAGGCGACGCGTGACGCGCAGGAAACGCCCGTCTTCCAGAGGCTCGAAGGCGACGCTGAACCTGTCCGCGCTCCCGCCGCTGACGCTCACGCTCAAACTGTCGGCACGAAGCGTCGCGCGCGTGTTGACGATCTGCCCGTTGCCCGCTCTCTCGCTGTGCGTCAGACCGTCGGCGTCGAAGGAGATGCGCGGGGCGCGCGAAGAGGCGAGCGTGACGCGCCCGCCGCGACGCTCGATGGAGAGCAGGTCGGGCGGCGTGAGTCGCACGGTGAGGTCTATGAAGAACTTTTGCTGCTCGCCGAAAGGCAAGTTGCTCGTCGCGCCCGCGACGACGGAGTACAACTTGTCGCTGCGCGCGGGGTCGATGCGATACAGCCCCGTCAGTTGCGCGTCGTCGCCTCGTGTCGCGGCAGACGACGAAGCGTTGACACTGCGCCGCCTTTGCGCCGACGAAGAGGTTTGGCCGAGACACGCGAGCGTCGCACAGAGCAGCAACGCGGACACGCTTGTTAGCTTCTTCATTAAACCCTCCCGGTTTCGACTCGTCCCCGTCGGAACTTCCAAACTGCCTCTCAACCCCTTGACGGCTTCTTACACCGTCACGGCTTCCCTGTATTCGCCCCAGACGCGGCGCAGGCGGTGGCTGATCTCGCCGACCGTGGCATATGCCTCGACGGCGGCGAGGATGTGCGGGAGCAGGTTCTCCGTCTCCGTGCGCGCCGCCGCTTCGAGCGCGACGAGCGCGCCCTCGACCGCTTCGTTGTCCCGACGTGCGCGCAGGGCGCGCAGGCGTTCCACCTGCGACGCCTCGATGGCCGCTTCGACGCGTAGGAGCGGCGGCGAAGAGTCTTCTTCGACCTGAAAGCGATTGACGCCGACGACCGTGGCGTCGCCGGTTTCGACGGCGCGCTGGTAGTTGTAAGCGGCCTCCTGAATTTCGCGCTGGACGTAGCCGAGTTCGATGGCGCGGAGCATGCCGCCGAGCGCGTCAATCTTTTTGATGTAGTCGGCGGCGCGGCGTTCGAGTTCGTCCGTCAGGTGTTCGACGGCGTAAGAACCCGCGAGCGGATCAACCGTGTCGGCCACGCCCGACTCGTGCGCGATGACCTGTTGCGTGCGCAAGGCGACGCGCGCGGCGGTCTCCGTCGGGAGCGCGAGGGCTTCGTCCGAAGCGTTCGTGTGGAGCGATTGCGTGCCGCCGAGCACTGCGGCGAGAGCTTGAATCGTCGTGCGGACGACGTTGACTTCCGGTTGCTGCGCGGTGAGCGTCGAGCCTGCGGTCTGCGTGTGGAAACGCAGCATCAGCGAGCGCGGGTCGCGCGCGTGAAAACGTTCGCGCATGATGCGCGCCCACAGGCGGCGCGCGGCGCGAAACTTGGCGATCTCTTCCAGAAGGTTGCTGTGCGCGTTGAAGAAGAAGGAGAGGCGCGGGGCGAAATCGTCAACTTGCAATCCGGCGGCGACGGCGGCCTCGACGTAGGCGATGGCGTCTGCGAGCGTGAAGGCGACTTCCTGCGCGGCGGTCGAACCGGCCTCGCGTATGTGATAACCGCTGATCGAGATGGTGTTCCAGTTCGGCACTTCGCGCGCGCAATAGGCGAAGGTGTCCGTGACGAGACGGAGCGACGGCGCGGGCGGGTAGATGTACGTGCCGCGCGCGATGTACTCCTTGAGGATGTCGTTCTGGATCGTGCCTTGCAGTTTGCCGGCGGCGACGCCCTGCTTGCGCGCGACGGCGAGGTAGAGACAGAGAAGCGTCGAAGCCGTCGAGTTGATCGTCATCGAAGTGGAAACCGTGTCGAGCGGGATGCCCGCGAAGAGTCGCTCCATGTCTTCGAGCGAGTCAATCGCAACGCCGACTTTGCCGACTTCGCCTGCGGCCAAAGGATCGTCCGAGTCCAGCCCGATCTGCGTGGGGAGATCGAAGGCGACGGAGAGGCCGGTCGTGCCGTGTGCGAGCAAATATTTGTAGCGCGCGTTGGATTCCTCCGCCGAGGCATAGCCCGCGTACTGGCGCATCGTCCAGAAGCGACCGCGATACATGTTGCGGCGGACGCCGCGCGTGTAGGGGTAAGAGCCGGGCGCGCCGAGGTCGCGTTCGTAGTCGGGCGCGTCCGTGTTCGCGGGGTTGAAGTCGTTGGCGAGTTCGATGCCGGAGGAGGTCTGGAAATGCTCGCGCCGTTCTTTCGGCGGCGGCGCGGCGGCGGTGTCTGCGGCGTCAGTTTTGATGCTCATCTCTTTTTTGTTTCGCAGAACTTAACCACAAAGGCACAAAGGCACAAAGTTAATCCTCAAAGTCTGCTTGGTGGTTTGCTTCGTGCCTTTGTGCCTTTGTGGTTAGTTTCGTTCATCACTCTTAAGTTTACGGTCGCCGTTTCACTTGCACGCTAGCACACGGCGCGCGCGCCTCGCAATGCATGATTTTGCGCCGGAGCGTCGGGCATTTTGAACGCCTCTGTGCTGGCAACCGAAGCCTCGTTTGAAGCGTCTGAAGAACGTCCGCCCCCAACACTTCCCAAGTCACAATCAACTGACAAAAGAGAGACCCGTACCCGATGAGAAGAATGCT
>DASYMM010000167.1:0-4736 GCA_036009085.1 Pyrinomonadaceae bacterium
GCCCGGCGATTGCGCGCGTCACCAGCTCGCAATCGGCGACGCCGGGAAACTTTTGCACTGTGGGGGAAGTTGCGGTCATAAGCTGTAACAAAACGTCTTTACGTTAGCACAAAAGCGAAAGTTTCATAACTCCGGCGATCCGAAAACTCGTGCGACGTTACACGGACTGCGCCGCGCAAAACGACCTGATTTCTCGCGGCGAACGCAGGTGGAAGACTCGTTTCGTCCCCGTGTATTTTTCCAACATACGCCGGTTCGTCGGCGTGAAGTTTTTATGCAACCCACCACACGAATTTTGCGATCTTGAAAGTGTCACGAACGAGTGACATCCGTTCGGGAAAACCGGCGGGCGCGTCGCTCAAAGTTGCCAAGCAAACATGAAGCGGCAACTTTCTCTCTCCTAATGAGTCAGCAAAAATTAGCTACGCGGCTTCAAGCCCACGCGAGGGCGGCGAGTCCGGCGGGGGCGGCGATTTGGTCGAAGTCGAGTTCGGCGGAGGGGAGCGCGAGGCGCATGTCGGCGGCGGTCAGGAGGCGCGGGCGCGCGCCGAGCGTCTCTTCGATGATCGCGCTCGCTTCCGTGTGCTCGATGCCGTCGCCCGCGAGCAACATCTGCCCGATGGTGTCGACGGGCGCGCCGCCTTCCAGCGCAGGCGTCTGCACGCGGTCGCGGTAGAAGAGCAGAAAGCGATAGAGTTCGTCCACGCGGTCTTCCGCGTCGCAGACAATGCTGCGGACGAGGAGCGGTTCGGCGGCGCGCAGGAGGACGGCGGTGAAACCGTCTTGGTGAGTGCTCACAAGAAGCGAGTCAGACGGCGCGGCACTGCGCTCGCGCATCAACCACCAGGCTTCGCCCATGTGGCGCGGCAGGATCAGACCCGTCTGCCAGCCGAGCGCGCCAAATGTCTCTTCGTATTCGGCGAGCACCGTGCGGCGCACGGCCGTGGCGAGGTAGCGTGCACGCCCCTGAGCGTCCGGTCGCAGGCGTTCGCGCGCCACGCGCAACTCTTCGACGGGCGTGCCGAAGCCGCGCTCGGTCTTCCAGCGCAACATCTCTTCGGCCTCGGCGCGCGAAGTCTTGCCGCCCTCCATCGTCAGGATCGTCGTGCGCGTCGCCGCCTCCGGCAACGCCACAGACCAACGCTTTCGCTTTTGGAGACCCGCGCTCGTCGAGAGTCCTTGCAGCACGGCGGCCAGTTCGCGCGCGTCGGCGATGTTCTGCTCGTCAAAACCCGGCTGCACCAACCCCTCGGCCAGCGGCACGTAACCGGCGCGGCGCACGAGAAGCGAACCGTCGCGCCTGCGATCAAGCGAGACAAGCGACGCGCCCTCGCCCGTCAAGCCCACCGCCGCCGAAGGCAAGCGCGGGTTAATCAACTTTGAAAAAGCAGACATAAGAAAGCAGTGACGAGTGACAAGTGACGGGTGACGAGTTTAAGAAAAATTCGGTAATGAGCGATAAGCGATGAGTGACAAATTAAAAGAGTGACAGGTGACGAGCAAGAATCCAGACAAGTTTAAAGATAGAGCTTTTGTTTTAACTCGTCACCTGTCGCTCGTCACTGCCGTCTCACCATTCGCTGTAGGGTGTGCCTTCGGTTGAGAGATCGCCGGAGGAACTGCGCACGTCCACGACGCCTTGGCCGCCTTCGGCGGAGTTCGAGTCTTGCCCCATGATCACGTTCCAGTCCTTCTCTCCCGTGATCGGGTCAATCGGCACTTCGCGTAGATAACCGGCACTGCCCAGGTCGTCGAGCGACTGCGGGAGCTGTCCCTTGTCGGCGGCGTACTGGTCGAGCAGTTTGCGCATCTGCGCCAGATCGTCTTTCAAGACGGATTCGCGCGCCTGCAAGACCGTCTTCTGGTATTGCGGCAGCACGATGATGGCGAGAATGATGATGATCGAAATGACGATCATCAACTCAAGCAGGGTGAACCCGGACTGACGCGACAGGGGCGCGCGTTGCAAACGCGCTTGAAACGCATCGCGGCGACGCGAAACAACAGACAGGAAGCCGCCGCTGTCCGGTCGCACAAGCTCTACGCCGCTCTCCGGCCTCCGATTCCTGACTCCTGTGTGCTGCATGCTGCCCTTCATTTTACCAATCACTGTATTTCTGCCCGTTCAAGGCCGTGTCCTGCGATAGCGAATACACGTCGAAGACGTTTTCGCCGCCCCACGATCCGGACTCCGGCGAATCGTAACAGGAACGCATGCCCCATTCCGCCTTCCCCGTTATCGGGTCTACGGGAATCTTGCGCAGGTAAGTTTTCTTCTTGAGCGCAATCGTCGCGTTGCTTTCCAGTTTCGGCAGTCCACCCTCGCCGCTTGTGCCGGGAAGCTGCTGCACGCGAGGCGCGACGCTCACGCCCTCGACGAGAGTTTCCAGTTTCGGCGGGAAGCGATCCGGGTTGTCCACGCCGAACAGGGTCTTGTCGGCAATCGCCATCTTGCTGCGCGGGTCGGGCGGCACGGCTGCCTGCTGCTGTTGCTGCGGCGGCACCTGTTGCTGAAGCTGCGGCGCGTCCAGATAAGGACTGTTGAGCGCGTCGCGGTGGAAATCCTTGATCGCCTCGCGCATCTCGCGCAGAGACTCGCGCAGCTGTTGTTCGCGCTGACGCTTCACGGCGGTCTTGACCATCGGGATGACGCCCATCGAGAGAATCGCGAGTACCGTCATGGTGATGACGAGTTCGATGAGCGTCCAGCCGCCCTCGGAGCGGCGCGGGGCGAGGGCGAACGTGTGTGAAGTCCAAACGCCGAGCCGTCTGCCGCTACCGCTCACTTTGCCCCCTACACCTTTTTCCATAACTCTCCCGCCGCAAGACAAGTGCAAGACGCGTGCGCGCCAGCCTTAGGGCTTCACCGTGAGGCGCGTGTGCGCGAGTTGCGTCGCCACGCTCTGGCCGCTGACGGACATCAGATGGACGCCCGCCCCGTCAAGCGTGACATCGCTTTCGCCCGTCGCCAGAGCTTCGATTTCGACGAAGAGCAAGACGCCCATGCCGTTGATCGGCGCGCTCGCGGCGGGCGCGATGAGCGCGAGCAGAGAGCCGCGCGCGTCTATCGAGGGCGTGATCGAGGGCAAGCCTTCTTTCGCTTCGCCGAACAGACTGCCATGCGTGACGCCGCGCACGGCGACGACGCGGGGATCGAAGCGCAGGGTTGCGGCGGCGAGTCCGAGCGGAGTGGTCGTCTTGACGAGCAGCATCAGGCGTTGTTTTTCGCCGACTCGCATCTCCTTCTGTCCCGACAGGAGATAAAGCTGCGTGCCGCCCTCCGTCATCGTCGCCAGCGGCGCGGACGAAGGCTCCGCGCCGCTGGCAGACGGCGGCGTCGCGTTAGTTGTTGCCGCGTTAGTTGACGGCGTCGCCGCGTCGGGCTTCGTCGTGTTCGTCGCGTTCGTCGTGGCGGCGGGCGCGGGCGTGACCGCCGCGCCGGAATTGGAGACGGGCACGAGCGCGACCGACGCGTTTGAGACGGCGGGCACGGGCAGTTTGATCGCCTCGCCGTTCTTGTTCGTTTCCGAGTTGAACCCCATCGCGCCTGTGCCGGCGGCGACGTGATGCGCGTTCGCGTCCGCCGTCAAGCCCATGAGAGCTTTCGGCGCGGGCGCGTAGGCTTGCGCGTCCGTCGGCTCGACGCCGTTCGGCGCAGTCGCACCGGCGGGCAAAGCGGTCGCCGTGGGCGTGGGCACTTGCAGCGCGACATCTTTCGGGAGTTGGCGCGCGGCGGCGAGTTGATCTTCGCGGTCGGCCTGCACGAGCAGGGCTTCGAGCGATTCGGTGACGGGCGCTTGCAGCGTGCCGCTCGGACGCTGATCTATGTCGCCCGGTTCGACGGTCGGGGCGCGCAGGACGCGCGGCGTAACGGTGATCACGATGTCGGAGTTCACGTCGTTGCGCGTCGGCGTGCTAAAGAGCCTGCCGAGGATGGGGATCAGGCCGAGCAGCGGGATGCCCTGTCGCCCTTCGGAATGTTTATCCTGCGCGACGCTGGCGATCATCATCGTGCGGTTGTTGGGAATGCGCGCCATGCCGGAGACGTTGCGCTGGCTGAAAGTCGGCGTCAGATTCCCGGCGCCGCCGCCGATCACGTCGTTCGACTCGATCTCCATCTTCACCTGCACGTCGAGGTTCGGGAAGACCTGCGGCGTGAACTTCAAGATCAAGCCCGTGTCCTGATACTGGATGACCGGGTAGCCGGAGCCGCCGAAGAGCGAAGAGGCCGCGCCGCCGGTCGTGTTTGTCCCGGTCGTGCCGCCGATGGTCGAGCCGAAGGGCGAGACTTGAGCCGTCTGCACCGGAACCTTCTGGCCGATGCGCGTGGTGGATTGCTCGCTGTCGAAGGCGTGCACCTGCGTGGCCGCGAGGAGACGCGTGTTGTCCTTCGATTGAAACGCGGTGATGGTTGAAGCGGGTAGGAGGAACGAACCGCCGACGGCGTTCGTGATGAGCGAGCCGACCGTGGTAGTCGTGCCGCCCTTCGTGCCGCCGGTCGTCGTGCTGGTCGTCGAGCCGAAACGGTCTGTGCGTGCGCCGAAGAGGAAAGGCGTCTGCAAGAGGCCGCCGAGGTTGCCGAGCGAGGCGGAATCGCCGAGCTGGTTGCCGAGTTGCAAAAGGTTCGAGCGCGAAACTTCGTAGATGTTCACGTCCATCACGACCTCTGCGCGATCCTTATCAATGGCTTGCAGCAGTTCGGCGATAAGCCGGATGTTTTCCGGCGTGTCGCGGAC
>DASYMM010000168.1:0-2728 GCA_036009085.1 Pyrinomonadaceae bacterium
GTCTGGGGCGTGAACGACTTTTCCACGGGACCCGGCCAGGGCGGGCGCTACAACCCGCAGACCGATTCATGGCGACCCGTCACCACGAGCGGCGCGCCCGTCAACCGCTCTTACTTCACGGGCGTCTGGACCGGCACGGAAATGATCATCTGGGGCGGCCAAAGCAACGACGCCACGCTGCAAAACACGGGCGGTCGTTACAATCCTTCGACCGACACGTGGAGGCCGACCAATACCTCCGGCGCACCGCAGGCGCGCTACATTCACACGGCGGTCTGGACGGGCAGCGAGATGATCGTCTGGGGCGGCTCTGGAGAGGGTCTCACTCATTTCAACACCGGCGGTCGCTACAATCCTGCAAACGATACTTGGAGGCCGACTTCGACTGTCGGCGCACCCGAACCGCGACGTTTTCACACCGCCGTCTGGACAGGTGCGGAGATGATCGTCTGGGGCGGTCGCATCGGGGATTACAACGACAGCGACGGACTCTTTAACACGGGCGGCCGCTACAATCCTTCAACCGACGCTTGGACGCCGACCACGACTGCGGGCGCGCCCACTCCACGCTTCAAGCATTCGGCGGTCTGGACGGGCGAGTTGATGATCGTCTGGGGCGGCATCGCGCAGAACGCTTTCATGGGCTTTACCGGCAGCACGAACACTGGCGGTCGTTATCAACCACAGACGAACGCCTGGACGCCGACCAGCACGCTGCGCGCGCCGGGTCGTCGCCACGAACACATCGCTTTCTGGACGGGCACCGGGATGCTCGTCTGGGGCGGCTACGCAGAAGACGGCTCGGCCTCGCACGGCGGCTACTACTTCGTCTCCGGCGCATCGCCCGGCAACACGCCGCCCACAGTGCGTATCACGTCGCCTTCCGACAGCGCGACGTTCGATTCCGGCGCGAACGTCCAAATCAGCGCAGAGGCGAGCGACACGGACGGCACGGTCTCCGTCGTCCAGTTCTACGCCAACGACGAGCTGATCGGTTCCGACACGAACGCCCCGTTCGGCTATAGCTGGCCGGGTGTGCCCGGCGGGAGCTACACGCTCAAGGCGGTGGCGACGGACGACAGAGGCGGCGCGACCACCTCCGCCCCGGTTTCGTTCACAGTGTCGTTTCCTTTGGCGAGCGCAAACCTCTCGCTCGGCGTCTCTGATTCGCCAGACCCCGTCGCGGTGGGCAGCAATCTGACTTACACGCTCACGGTCAATAACAGCGGTCAGACCAACGCGCCGAACGTCTCCGTCTCGGCGACGCTTCCCGCGAACGCCACCTTCGTCTCGGCCACGAACAATTGCACACGCGACGGCAACAACGTGACTTGTGCGCTCGGCCAACTCGACGGCGGCGCGAACCGTGCGGCGAGTATCGTCGTCGTGCCGACCGTCGCGGGCACGCTCGATTTCGGCGCGAGCGTCGCGTCCGATCTGGGCGACCCCGACACGTCGAACAACGCGGCGCAGGCCGCGACGGATGTTCACCTGCGCGGCACGGATGTCCAAACGGGCGACGTGCTCATCGGCGAATTCCGCGCGCACGGCAACGCCAGCGTTGACGCTGCGCTCGACGATTTCGTCGAACTCTATAACAACACCGACGCGCCTATCACGGTCGGCCCCGCGGACGCCTCCGGCGGTTGGTCGCTCGTCGCGCGCGAGGCCGATGGCCTGCCCGTCGTGCGCACCACCATCCCGAAAGGCACGGTCATTCCGGCGCGCGGCCACTTCCTCATCACCGCCGCGGCTTACTCGCTCGGCGCGCTCGCCGCAAGCGACTTGCCTCTCGCGGGAAATATTCTGGACACGGGCGGCCTTGCACTCTTCCGCACCGCCGATGCGTCGAAATTCAACGAGACAGCCGAACGCCTCGATGCTGTCGGCTTCTCAAACACGAGCGACGGAATTTACCGCGAAGGCGCGGGACTCGCGCCGGTTGACGCCGTGCAGGCCGAGCAATCGTTCGTGCGCAAACTCAACAGCGCAGGGCTGCCGCAAGACACCGGCGACAATGCGGCGGACTTCCAACTCATCTCGAAGACCCCCGGTTCGTTCGGCGCGCAACAAGCTCTCTTAGGCGCGCCGGGGCCGGAAAACACGGCTTCGCCCATCCAGCGCAACGCGACGATCAAGCCTTCGCTCGTCGATCCCGCCTGCGCTGGGTTCGGCGTGGAGACAAGCGGTTGCGCGCGCGTCCGTGTCGGCGGGACAGAGCCGAACGCGGCGTTCGGCACGCTCACCATTCGCCGTCGCTTCACCAACAAGACCGGCGCGAGCGTCAACCGCCTCCGCTTCCGCATCACGGACGTGACGACGCTCGGCACGCCGGGCACGAGCGCGCTCGCAGACCTTCGCGCCATCGCTTCGACCGACGTGGAAGCGTTGGTCGGTGACAACCCCGTCACGATCAAGGGCACGCGGCTCGAATCAACTCACCCGCTTGGCGGCGGCGTGAACTCGACGCTCGTTCTCACGCTAGCGGGCACGTCGCTCGCGCCGAACGCCTCCATTGACGTGCAATTTCGTCTCGGCGTCGAGCGCAACGGCGCGTTCCGTTTCTTCGTCAACGTCGAAGCTTTAACGACTACTCCGTCGCCGGGCGCGGCTGCCACAAACAGCAGCGCGACGAAGCAGAGCATCGGCAAATAAACCTTCACCGCCGCAGACGCGAAAGCAGGGATGAGGGATGAGGGGTGAATTAAGAACAACTCTTATTCATCCC
>DASYMM010000169.1:0-2866 GCA_036009085.1 Pyrinomonadaceae bacterium
TCACCGAAGCGACGAAAACTCTCAACAAGTACGATTTCAAAAAAGGCGTGACGATTCCTGCATCCGCCATCACCTTCGCCGCCAACCTCAACGATACGTACATGACGCAGGCCGCCGCGGAGACCAGCCCGGCCACGATCCGTTTCGTCAAAGTGGTCATTCCGCCGCAGCCCGTGGGCGTCTCTTTCGCCGCGCTCGTCATCAGCCCGACGCAGAACTTGCAGGCCACCGCCGTTGCCGGAATGTCTGTCGGGCTGACGATGAACAAGTTCAACGCCGCGCTCGCCTTCATCGAGCCGGACGCGACTCCGCTTCTGAAAGGCCAGACCTACACGCTCAGTGCGAAGAGTTGGAACACCAACGCCGGAAACAGCTACCGCGTGCTCGAAGGGCCGTCCAGCGATCTCATTCTCACCGGCTACATCCATACCTACGACTACCCGGAGGGCAGCTACCGCGCGCAACAGATCGTTGACACGGAGGCGTGCCGCAAGACGCGCATCGGCTTCAACGCGCGCTTCGGCGACTACACGCCGCACCCCGGCGGCAACGTCACCAACGCGCCGCCCGACTCGATCACGCGTGAGACCGTGACCTACGCGCAATACCGCACGCTGCAAGGCGACGGCACGGTTGATCGCACCGACGGCGTCGAGAATCGTCGCATCATCACGTTACCCATCGCCAAGAGCAGCGATTACGATGCGGCGACGCGCAACATGACTTCGGATCGGCTCGGCGCGTTCTTCATCCGGCGCAAGGTCGCCACCCCGGCTTGCACCATTCAAGTTGAATATATCGGCGAGCGTCTGGTGATGCCCGTCGGCGAATTTACACCCGGCGGCGTGCAGATCGGCGAGATGGCGATCCCGGTTCTCTACAAATGAGGTGATGTGATGAAGCTCTCCAAATCTTTCCTGAAGTGCATGCGGCGAGTCGGGCTGGAGGAGCGCGGTTCGCAGATCGTCGAACTGGCGCTCGTGCTGCCGGTGATTCTGGTGATGCTCGGCGCGCTCGCGGAGTTCGGGCGTTACTTCTATACCTATTCGACGCTGACGAGCGCGGTGCGTGCCGGAGCGCGCCACGCCTCCAAGTGGCAGAAGGACGAATCGTGGACGTTCCCCGAAACGAGCAAGATGGTCGTCTATGGAGATTTCGGCAGCACGGCGGGCGGGCCGATCCTGCCCGGCCTGTCGGAGAGCAACGTCGTCATCCAGACGAACGGAGCGGGAGTCAACGACGTTGATTCGGTGACGGTGAAAATCGTGGGCTATCAATACACGCCGCTTTTCGATCTTGGTCAACTCACCGGCATCAGCACGCTCTCAATGAGTATTGACATGAATGCGAGCGCGACCATGAAGCAACTCTTCAAAGGGCCTGTGATTCACTAAACGAGACGGACGAGGAGTAAGGCCATGATGCTTAAACGAAACCTCGACAGCCAACGCGGCGCGGCGCTTCTGGAATTCGCCATCTGCGCGACCGTCTTCCTGACAGCCATTTTCGGCGTCCTCGAATTCGGTCGGCTGCTCTGGACGCACAACGCCCTGAAGGATGCCGCACGTCGCGGCGCGCGTTATGCCGCCGTGCGTAAAGAGGCGGACGAAGCGGCGGTCGTCAAGTACATCGTCTACGGCGATCCGAACGCCAACCCGGCGACGGCCAAGCCGGTCGTTGAAGGTTTAACCACGAGCAACGTCAATATTGATTATGCAAACTTCAACGGCATCCTTTTGAGCGCGCGCGCGACCGTCAAGATCACGAATTATAAATATAAGTTTGCCCTCCCGCTCGTCGGGACGACGCTGACGATGCCCAGTTACAAGACTTCGATACCGGGAGAAAGCGCGGGCTTCATCCCCTGCAACGTGACGAGCACGACCCCGGCTGCGCCCTGTCCCATCACCCCTAGTTTTCCCTGAAAACTTCCGCCGGGACGAACGGGTACACGAATACGCACTCATTAACGCAATCAAGCTGCAACGGATTCCATAGATTCTCTCGCACCTTCAAGGACAAGCAATGACCCAGCCACTAAGTTTTGCCCTTCTCAGCACCGGGCTTGATTCGATCAAAGAATTGCGCGGCGCGTTGTCCGTTCACGAGCGCACGCGCCTGCTCGTCGCCAGCGACGACGCCGAACAACTCTTCCCGGAGATCGTCCGCCACCGGCCTAACGCCGCCATCGTCACGCTCGCCGCGCAACCCGAGGTGGCCTTGAGGTTCGTCGAACGACTCGCCACGGAGTGTCCGCAGACCGCCATCATCTGCGCCTCGCGCGACGCGTCGCCCGATTTGATCCTGAGAAGTTACCGCGCCGGGGCGCGCGACTTCTTGCGCCTGCCCGTCATCGCAGAAGAGTTCCAGACGGTGATCGAGCGCACCGCCGAATTTTGTTCGACGCAAGTGGAAGCGCCGAAGAAACGCGGTCGCGCCGTCGCCGTGTTTTCGAGCAAAGGCGGCTGCGGCACCTCCTTCATCGCCACGAATCTCGCCGCCGCGCTCGACGCGCCGACCGTCCTCGTTGACCTCAACTTGCAAGCGGGCGACCTCTCGCTCTTTCTCGGCCTCGAACCAAAATTCTCCATCGCCGACCTCGTGGAAAACCGAGCGCGCATTGACGACTCGCTCCTGAAAAGCTACGTCATGCCGCACACGTCGAACCTCTCGCTCTTGGCCGCGCCGCGCGAAGCCGACCTCGCGGACGACATCGAACCCGAACACATCTTTGAAGTGCTCGAACTCCTGCGCGAACGCTACGACTACGTCGTCATTGACCCGCAGCACACCTTCGATGCGATCACGCTCTCCGCGCTCGACCAGGCGGACGAAGTGGTGCTCGTCCTGACGCTCGACATCCCCG
>DASYMM010000170.1:0-18061 GCA_036009085.1 Pyrinomonadaceae bacterium
GCGGTCTCGATTTCGGCGACCCGGTTGACTGGCACCTCGAACCCGTCGCGGGCAAACGCACGTCGCCGCGCGCGCATTGGAGTCGCATCCCTTATCTCGACGCGTCGGTGGCGGGCGATAAAAAGATCACTTGGGAACTCAATCGTCAACAGTATCTCACGGTGCTCGGCCGGGCTTACTGGCACACCGGCGACGAACGCTACGCCGAAACTTTTGCGCGCCACCTGTCGGAGTGGATAGACGCCAACCCGCCGAAGCGCGGCATCAACTGGGCGAGTAGTCTCGAAGTCGCCTTCCGCGCGATCTCATGGCTCTGGTCGCTACAGTTCTTCAAACACTCCGCGCACCTGACGCCCGCGCTCTACACGCGTGCGCTCAAATTCCTACACGCACACGCGCGCCATCTCGAAGCAAATCTCTCGACCTACTTCAGCCCGAACACGCACCTCACGGGCGAAGCTCTCGGCCTCGTCTATCTCGGCGCGCTCCTGCCGGAGTTTCGCGCCTCTTCGCGCTGGCGCGAGACGGGCACGCGCATCCTGCTCGCCGAACTCCACAGACAGATTCGCCCCGATGGCGTCTATTTCGAGCAGACGAGCTACTATCAACGCTACACGACAGACTTTTACCAACACTTCCTCGCGCTGCTCCGAGCCGATGGCGACAACGCGGCGCGCGACGCGCTTCTTCAAGACAGGCTACAGGCATCGCTCGACCACTTGATGCACCTCACGTCGCCCGACGGCACGACGCCGCTCTACGGCGACGACGACGGCGGCCGTCTCGCTTGGTTTGACGAGCGCGCGCCGAACGACTTTCGCGCCACGCTCGCCACGGGCGCGACGCTCTTTCGCCGCGCCGATTACAAGTTCGTCGCAGGCCAACCGACCGAAGAGACGCTCTGGCTGCTCGGCGCACGCGCCCTGCAAGAGTTCGACGCGCTCGACGCCGCGCCGCCCGCCGCCGGGTCGCGCGCCTTCACAAACGGCGGCTACTACGTGATGCGCGACGGCTGGACTTCCCATAGCAGTTATCTCTTACTCGATTGCGGCGCGCACGGCGCGCTCGGCGGCGCACACGCGCACGCAGACGCCCTCGCCATCCTCGCCTTACACGCGCGGGGCACACGCGCGCTCGTTGATTCCGGCACACACACCTACACCGGAGCCGCCGCGCTCCGCAATCAGTTTCGCGCGACGGCGGCGCACAACACGCTCACGGTTGACGGCGAATCGTCGTCCATCCCCGCGAGCGCGTTTCGCTGGCAACAGACGGCGCAGGCCGCTTGCCGCACATGGCTCAGCCACGCGCGCTTCGATCTCTTCGAGGGCGAGCACGACGGCTACATGCGTCTCGACGCGCCCGCCAAGCACCTCCGAAGCGTCCTCTTCATCAAAGGCGACTACTGGATCGTGCGCGACCGCGTAAAGACCGAAGGCGCGCACCGTTACGAACTGAACTTTCACTTCGACCCGCACTCCCAAGTCTCAATCGAAACCGCGAACGACGCCGGAGCAACCACAAACGACGCCGGAACAGCGAACGACGCTGGAACAGCAAACGACGTTGGAACCGCAACGGCGGCCGTCGTGCGCTCACGCAAAGCAGACGCGGGCACAGAAGGCGAGCACATGGAAAGCGCGGGCGCGAAAGGCACGCACATGGAAGGCGCAGGCACCGTAGGCGCAGGCACCGAAGGTGCGGGCGCAGCGTCGCCGTGTCTCGATCTCTACGCCTTCGCGCGCGGCGGCGCGTGGCGGGAGCACGAAAAGTTGATCTCGCCAGTTTACGGCGCGGCGACGCCTGCCCCGGCCTGCACGTTCGCCTTCTCCGCCGACGCATCGGCGGAAGCCGTCACGCTGCTCATCCCGCGCGCGGCGAATGCGGAGCAATACCCGGCAAATGCGGAGCAATATTTGGTAAGCGCGGAGCAATATTCGGTAAGCGCGGAGCAATATCCGGCGGGTGCGGAGTCGCGTCCGACCGGCGCGGAGAGCTATTCCGTGCGCGAGATCGAAGCTGTCGGCGGGCGCGCGTTCGAGTTGAAGGGCGCGGGAGCGGCGGGAGGTGCGCGCGATTTTGTCTTGATGCGCGCGAGCGGGGCACACACCGTCGAAACCGCGCGCGTCGCCTCGGATTTTGAATGGACTTGGCTGCGCTTCGACGGCGACGAGGCGGAGCCGCGAGAGTTGATCGCCGTGGGCGGCGAATCTTTGCGTCTCGACGGGCGGGAAGTCTTGCGCTCGCCGTCGCGCATCAATTACTTCGTCGCGCGCCGCCGTGCGAACGACGAACTCAACGTTGAAACCGACGCGGGCGAACCTCTCTCCCTCGCAATTTTTAATACAGTGACGAGTGACAAGTGACGAGTTAAAAAACTTAGAACCTGAAACTTGAAACTTGAAACTTGAAACCTGTCTTTAGCTCGTCACTGTTCTCTTATGTGTGGAATTAACGGAATAGCGTTTTCGGAGCGGGCGCGCGAGGGGCGCGTGGAGGCGGCAGACCTCGTGCGGATGCGCGATGTGATCGAGCATCGCGGGCCGGACGATAGCGGGATGCTGCTGGACGGGGCGGTCGGCCTCGGCCATCGTCGCCTGTCAATCGTGGATGTCAGCGCGGGGCACCAGCCGATGGGGAACGAAGACGACACGCTGCACATCGTCTTCAACGGCGAAATCTACAACCACGCCGAGCATCGCCCCGCGCTCGAAGCGCGCGGCCATCGCTATCGCACGCACTGCGACACGGAGACGATCCTGCATCTCTACGAAGAACACGGCGCGGCGTGCGTCGAGCGTTTGCGCGGCATGTTCGCCTTCGCCATCTGGGACGCGCGGCGGCGCGAACTGTTCATCGCGCGCGACCGCCTCGGCGTCAAACCGCTCTACTACGTGCATCGCCCGGACGGCTCACTCTTCTTCGCCTCCGAGATCAAATCTCTGCTCGCGGCGCGCGCCGTCCGCGCGGAGATCAACTACGCGGCCTTGCCGGATTATCTCGCCAATCACGGCACGTCCGCCGAAGAGACGCTTTTTGCCGGAGTCAAACGCCTGCTCCCCGGCCATACCCTTTTATGGCGCGCGAACGGCGAGATCAGGATCGAAAAATATTGGGACATACACTTCGCGGAAGATGCGGACGGCGACGAACTTGCGACGCAGACGGAACGGCGACGAAGCGATGCCGACTACATCGCTGAATGGTCGGAGTTGTTTCGCAAGTCGGTCGAGTTGCGCCTGATGGCGGATGTGCCGCTCGGCATGTTTCTCTCCGGCGGCATTGATTCGTCGGCCATCGCCGCGATGATGAGCGGGATGGTGAGCGATCCGATCAAGACCTTCTCCGTTGCCTTCAAAGAGCGCGAAGCGAACGAACTCTATTACGCGCGGCTCGTCGCGGAAAAATTCAAGACCGACCATCACGAAACCATCGTCAGCCCCGAAGATTTCTTCGGCGCGCTCCCGCGTCTCGTCTGGCACGAGGACGAGCCGCTCGCGCACCCTTCGAGCGTCGCGCTCTACTTCGTCTCGCGCCTCGCCGCGCAACACGTCAAGGTAGTTCTGACGGGCGAGGGCAGCGACGAGATGCTCGGCGGTTACGAGCGTTACAACAAGACGCTCCATAACCTGCGCCTCGCGCCCCTCTATCAAAAGCTGACGGGCGAGGGCGTGCGCCGCGCGTTGAGTCGCCGCATCGAAAGTTTGCCGCTCGATTCAAGGGTGCGGCATAAACTCAGGCGCACGTTCCTCTGTCTCCCGCCGAACATCGAGAGCCTCTACTTCGACAACTTCGCGGTCTTCACGCGCGCCATGCAACATGATCTGTTGACGGAGGACGCACGCGAGCGCGCCGGGGGCATCGAGCCTTACCGCGACATGTGCCGCTACTTCGAGTCGGACAGTTCGCGTTCGCTTCTCAACCGCATGCTCTACGCCGACACGAAAACTTACCTGCAAGAACTTTTGATGAAGCAGGATCAGATGAGCATGGCCGCTTCAATCGAGAGCCGCGTGCCTTTTCTCGACCACAAACTCGTGGAGTTTACGGCGCGCTTGCCGCAACACCTCAAACTGCGGCGCGGCTGGACGACGAAGTACATCCTCCGGCAGAGCATGAAAGACGTGCTGCCCGCAGAGATTCTTTCGCGCAAGAAGATGGGCTTTCCGGTGCCGGTGGGCGCGTGGTTTCGGGGGGCGTATCGCGGCATCATCGAGGAGTACGTCTTGAGCGAGCGTGCCGCCGCGCGCGGCCTCTTCAATCCCGCTTACGTGCGCGAACTCGCGGCGCGGCACGAGGCGGGCGAGGATCACACGGAACGCTTGTGGTCGCTCGTCAACGTCGAAATCTGGCTGCGGCAGTTTATGGACGGCGAGGCCGCCAGCAGCCTGCCCGAAGAGAAGAACGAAGTCGTCTCCGCCGTCGCTTGATAAGTTTCAAGTTTCAAGTTTCGAGTTTCAGGTTTCAGGTTTCAAGTTTCAAGTCCGAGGCTTTTAACCTGAAACCTGAAACCTGAAACCCGAAACTTGAAACCTATGAGAGTTCATACACCGAAAGTTGAAAGCTAATCTTGCGTATCCTCTGGCTGAAAACCGAATTGCTGCATCCCGTCGATAAGGGCGGGAAGATTCGCACGTATCACATGCTCAAGGAGTTGAAACGCGAGCATCACGTGACGTATCTGACGCTCGACGACGGGAGCGGCGCGCCGGACGCCGTGGAGCGCGCTACGGAGTATTGCCACGAACTCGTGCGCGTGCCGCACCGCACGCGCGCGAAATTCTCCGCCGGGTTTTACGTCGAACTCGCCGCGAATCTCGTCTCGCCGCTGCCGTATTTTATGAGGAAGTACAAATCCGCGGAGATGCGACGCGAGATCGCGCGGCTCGTGGCGACGGGAGAGTTCGACGTGCTCGTCTGCGATTTTCTGCAACCGGGCGTGAACGTGCCGCCGCGCCTGCCCGTCGCCACAGTGCTCTTCCAGCACAACGTCGAGGCGATGATCTGGAAGCGGCATTACGAAGTGCAGAAGCACCCGCTCAAGAAGGCTTATCTCTACGGCCAGTGGTTGAAGGCCGACGCCTACGAGCGCGCCGCGTGTCGTCGCTTCGACCACGTGGTCGCCGTCTCGGAGGAAGACCGCGAGACGATGCGGCGCGCGTACGGTTTGCAATCCGTGAGCGACGTGCCGACCGGAGTGGATACGGAATTTTTTCGCCCGCGCGGAGACGTGCCGCGCGAGCCGCATAATCTGGTTTTCACAGGCTCGATGGATTGGCTGCCGAACGAAGACGCGATCCAGTTCTTCACGCGAGAGATCATGCCGCGCATCAAGGAGCGCGTGCCCGGTGCGACGCTCACGGTCGTCGGGCGCAACCCTTACGCGAGCCTTGTCGAGTTGGGCAAGCGCGACCCTTCGATCAACGTGACGGGACGCGTCGAAGACGTGCGACCGTACATGGAGCGTGCGGCGGCTTACGTCGTGCCGATTCGCGTGGGCGGCGGCACGCGCCTGAAAATTTACGAGGCGATGGCGATGGAAAAGCCGATCATCTCGACGACCATCGGCGCGGAAGGTCTGCCCGTGCGCGAAGGGCGCGAGTTGTTGTTGGCCGACACGGCGGAGACGTTTGCCGATGCTGTCGTCCGCGTGTTGACGGACAGAGACGTGGCGCAAGGGTTGGGCGCAAGCGCGGCGCGTGCGGTGCGCGAGCAATTTGGTTGGGACAGAGTGAGCCGCGCGTTTGCGGAGGCGTGCCAACTCGCCGTCGCGGCGCGTGCGGCGCGGCAGCCCGTTTCAACTTTCAAGCAGGTCAGAGAGACACCGTAAAGGGCGTGCGTTCAGAGATGCGTCTAACATCCCCGAAAATTATAGTCGTGAGCAAAAAGCCCGAACACTTGTTGTTAATCGTCGTCGCGCTGGCGTTCGTCGCGCTGGCCGTCGGGAGCGCGCGGACGAAAAGCCCCTGGAGCGACGAGGCTTGGTTCGCGCAGGCGGGCTTGAATCTCGCCACGCGCGGCGAGATGACGACGCCCGTGCTGGAAACGACCGGCACTAAATTCAAAGGTCTGGAACGGCACACTTACTGGGTCATGCCTTTGCATCTGGTGACGCAGGCGGGCTGGTATAAAGTTTTCGGCTTCAGCCTGTTTTCGCTGCGGATGCTCTCCGCGATGTTCGGCGTGCTGGCGTTGTTTTCGTGGTACTTCATCGTCGGGAATCTCTCCGGCAATCGAAAGATCGCGCTGCTGACGTGTGTGCTGCTCGCCTTCGATTACGTGTTCGTGATGGCGGCCTCGTTCGGGCGGGGCGACATGATGAGCGCGTCGCTCGGTGCGGCGGGGCTGGCCGCGTACCTCTGTCTGCGCGAACGCAATTTCAACCGTGCGATCCTCGTTAGCCAGAGTTTGATCGCGGCCTGCGGCCTGACGCACCCGAACGGCGGCGTGGCGTTTTTCGTCGGCCTCCTGTTTCTCACACTCTACTTTGACTGGGCGCGCCTCGGCTGGCAACATCTGGCGTTGGCCGCGATTCCTTACACCGTCGGCGCAATCGGTTGGGGCGCGTACATCCTGCAATCGCCTTCCGATTTCGTGGCGCAGTTTACGGCGAACGCTTCGACGGGCGGCAGGATGAGCGGCCTCACGTCGCCTCTGAGCGCGATCAAAAACGAGATCACTCTGCGGTATTTGAAAGCGTTTGGTTTGGGCGCGCACACTTCGGGTTCGTCCGGCCCCGTCTGGTTGAAGAGTTTAGTTCTGCTCGCCTACGTCGTGGCTCTCGCCGGTTGCCTGAGCGTGCGGGGCATTCGCACGCATAAAGGCTATCGCGCGCTGCTCGTCCTCACCGGAATCTTCTTCCTCGTCCTGACGTTCTTCGACGGGCAGAAGCTCTCGTTTTATTTAGTCCACATCGTCCCGCTCTACACCGCGCTCCTCGCCGTCTGGATTTACTGGTGCTACTCGACGCGCTTTCTCCCTGCGTGGCTGCTCGCGCTCTGCGTCGGCGGTCTGCTCACGGTTCAACTCGGCGGGATTCTCTATCGCATGAAGCTCAACGTTTATCAGAAGAGTTATGTGGCCGCGACGGATTTTATAAAAACTCACGCGCGAGATGATTCGACGGTGATGGGGAGCGCGGTGCTCGGCTTCGAGTTGGGATACGAACGCATCCTCGACGATGTGCGGTTCGGGTTCAACACGGGCAAGCGTGCGGACTTCCTCGTCGTCAACGACGTGTACGAAGAGGGGATCAATCATTACCGCGCGGGCGGCGAAGGCGCGGCGCTCCAAGCGCACATCAACAATATGCTGACGCAGGAATACGAGTTGGTCTATGACCGGAACTTCTATCAAATTTACGCCCGCAGGGGTTTACAGGTGCGTTAGTCTTGAGGGTCAAAGAGAGGTCTAAAGGATGCGAGACATGGCAGCGGTAAAAGATTATGTAATGGCAACGGCTGCGCGCGACGTGCGCGCCTCTGAGCCGGTGATCGCCGTGCTCATTCCTTGCTACAACGAGGAGTTGACGGTGGCGCAGGTCGTCGGCGAGTTTCGCGCGCAGTTGCCGGAGGCGGACATCTACGTCTTCGACAACAACTCTTCGGACGGCACGGTCGAGCGTGCGCGCGAGGCGGGCGCGCAGGTCTTCTTCGAGCGGCGGCAGGGCAAGGGCTACGTCGTTCAATCTATGTTCCGGCAGGTGGACGCGGACATCTACATCATGGTGGACGGCGACGGCACGTACCCGCCCGCCGAAGTGCAACGCTTGATCGAGCCGGTGCTGGCGGACGAGGCCGACATGGTGGTCGGCTCGCGTTTGCACGACGAATCTTCGAGCCAGTTCAAGTCTCTGAACCGCATGGGCAACAAGATGTTCCTCTCGGTCTTGAACTCCGTCTTCAAAGTGAAGATCACGGACATGCTTTCGGGCTATCGCGTCTTCAATCGCCGCTTCGTCAAGGGCGTGCCGCTCTTCGGCGGCGGCTTCGAGACGGAGACGGAACTCACGATCAAGGCTCTGGAGCGCGGCTATCGAGTGGTGGAAGTGCCGGTTGACTTGACCACGCGACCCGAAGGCAGCTTCTCGAAAATCCGCATCGTCCACGACGGACTACGCATCCTGAACACGATCCTCGCGCTCTTCCGCGACTACAAGCCGCTCACGTTCTTCGGCGCGGTCGGTCTTGCGCTCGTCGCGCTCAGTCTCATCCCCGGTCTCATCGTCGTCTTCGAGTTCTTCAAGACGGGTTTGGTGCTGCGTCTGCCTTCGGCGGTGCTCGCCGTCGGACTCGCGCTCGCGGGGATGTTGTCCATGACGATAGGGCTGGTGCTGCATACCATCGTGCGGCGTTCGCAGGAGTTCGACCACCAGTTGCGCACGATGCTCGACGAACTGCGCACGCAAATCAACCGCGACCGCAGCGGCAACAACAGGGGCGAGGAGAGAAAGTGACATGACGACGAGCAAAGGGCAAACTTTCGGCGGCGGCGACGGGCAGGCTCTCGGCAGCGATGGCGTGATGGTCGCAGACCTCGAAGTGATGGCGGCGGCCAACAATTATCGCAACTGGATGTACAAGCGGATGGAGCCTTACATCGGCCAGCGCATTCTCGAAGTCGGCGCGGGGATCGGCAACTTCACGGAGTTGCTGCTGGATCGCGAACTCGTCGTGGCGTCAGACAAGTATCAGATGTGCGTCGACTACTTGCAGCAGCGTCTGGGCGCGCAACTCAAGGGCGCGCCCGCCGTGCAGATGGACTTGGCCGCGCCGCCCGAACGTGAGTTGCACAAGTTCAACTTCGACACGGTGATCTGCATCAACGTGCTCGAACACGTCGAAGACGACGCGAAGGCTTTGTCGTTTATGCATTCGGTGCTTGTGCCGGGCGGGCGCGTGATCCTGCTCGTGCCCGCGTTCCAGTTTCTCTACGGCACGATTGACCGCGCCATCGAGC
Source organism: Pyrinomonadaceae bacterium (assembly GCA_036009085.1). GTDB lineage: Bacteria > Acidobacteriota > Blastocatellia > Pyrinomonadales > Pyrinomonadaceae > JAIVJZ01. Next base: position 8,959 of record DASYMM010000170.1, read on the forward strand.
ATTATCGCCGCTACACGAAAAAAGATTTGCTGCCGCGCATGCGCGAGGCCGGGTTCGAGGTGGAGAGCGCGTTTTATATGAACGTGATCGGGATGGCCGGTTGGTTCTGGAACAACCGCGTGAGAAAGATCAAGGAAGAGAACGCGGCGCAAATCCAAATCTTCGATAAATTCATCGCCCCGTGGGCGGAGCGCGTGGAGCGCACCTTGCCGCCGCCCTTCGGCCTCTCGCTCATCGCCATCGGGCGCAAACAGAAGTAGTCGCAGTAACGTTGCCGTGAAATCGTAGTCAAAGTTTCCGCAAAGCGAAGGCGAAGAATTTTGCCCCACACTTCAAACATCGAAGCACAGCCGTTGAACTATTCCTCAAACATCGAAGCGCAACCGTCGAACCGGACGGACGACGCGCGTGCGGAAGAAGCCGACGCCGTGCGCGGGTGGTCGCGCTGGCAACACGTCCTGGTGCCCGCCGCGCTCTTCGTGCTGGCGACTTGGTTGACGAACGCTTTCTACATGGGCGACACGTCGTTCTACGGCGCGATGGTGGCGAACGTGGTGGGCGGCAAGGGTTATCAACTGTGGGAGACGACGGGGAATTATTCGCTCTGGGAGTTCGGGCATCTGCTGTGGCGACCGCTCGGCATCGCGGCCTTCCCCCTGCTCAAACCGCTCGCGCGCGTGTCGGTCGGCGCGGGCGACCTCAGCCCCGGCGCGGTCTTCGTGATGGTCGCTTTGAACTGGCTGGCCGGACTCCTGTGCGTCGTCTTGATGCACGCGCTCGTGCGGCGCGTCTGTCGCACGCGCTGGGTAGCGTATCTCACCACGGTCGCCTTCATCTTCACGCAGGCGTTTTTGAATTACACGCAGACGGGTTGCTCGTATGTTCCGGGGCTGGCGTTTCTGCTGCTCGGCGTCTATCTGCTCGTGCGCGACGGCGAACGCGCGGATCACATTTGGCGCACGGCCTTGCTCGCCGGACTCGCGCTCGCGCTCTCGGTGGGTTTGTGGGTTCCGTATCTGTGGGCTGTGCCTGCGGCGGTCGCCGCGCCGCTCGCGCTCTACAATTGGAAGGCGCGGCGACAGTGGCAACTCTCGATCTACGCCGCGCTGGCGTTCGGCGTGTTGACGGGCGTGCTGTTCATCGCCGTGGCCGTCGGGATCGGCGTGCATAGTGTCGGCGAGTTTAAGGCGTGGGTCGAATCGTCGTCGCATCATCTCGTGCAGAACCGTGGCCTGCCGCAAGTCGTGTTCGGCTTCGCGCGCTCGTTCATCAGCATGGGGAACGACAACGTCGCCTTCAAGCGTTACTTGCTGCACGATCCGTATAGCCCCGTCTCGCTCGTTGACCTCTTTCGCCTGAGCCTGTGGAAACTCGCGCTCTTCTATCTCTTCCTCGCGTCGGTCTGCCTCAACCTGTGGCGTTCGGCGTTCGGGCGGCGTCTGCTCTGCTGGTTGGCGCTCGGCGCGATTCCAGTGCTCGGCTTCGCGCTCGCGTGGCAGGGCACCGTGATGGAGCGTTACCTGCCGCTGTTTCCGTTCCTCTTTCCCGCGCTCGCCTTTGCTCTCGCCAACCGGCGCGCGTTTCGCTTCACGAAAGCGATCATGTCGATTTTCGTGGCGGCGATGATCCTGACTAACTTCGCCGCGATGCGACGGAGCGTGCTCGAACGACGCGAGGAAGCGGCGACGCTGCGCGTGCGCGAGTTGCAACCGCTCATCAAGCCGCAGGGCATCGTCTTGGTTGGCAAGGACGAGTTGGAAAACTTCGTCATCAACTTCCCGTTCAACCCGGTCAACTTTAACAACGATCTGCGCGTCCATTCGTTCCTGCCGCTCGGCATGCCGCAGTTGACGGCTTGGCGACAGGATGTGGCGCGGCGCACGCTCGCGGCGTGGGCGGCGGGCGGCGATGTGTTCGTGTCGCGGCGCGTGTTTGCCGCGCGACCGCGCGCGGAATGGGATTGGGTGGAAGGCGCGGACACGCGCGTCAGTTGGGCGCAGGTGTCTGAATTTTTCGCGGGGTTGGAGACGGGGCAAGCGGTGGGCGGCGAAGACGGTTTTGTGCTGCTGCCGCGCACGCCGAAGAACGAAGAGTTTTTAACTCAGGTCGCCGCGCCGGACGGTGATGTGCGGAAATGATTTCTTCTCTGCGACTTCTCTGCGGGTCTCTCTGCGTCTGCGGCGGTGAATCTTAGTCAAGTAAGCATTCACCGCCGCAGACGCAGAGAGACCCGCAGAGAAGTCGCAGAGAGTTAAGCTGAACCAAGATACTATTGAAAAATCGAGCGGGAATAAATATGAAACTGAGCGTGTTCGGATTGGGCTACGTGGGTTGCGTGTCGGCGGCGTGCTTTGCGCGCGAGGGGCACGAGGTGGTGGGCGTTGATGTCAACCCGACCAAAGTGGAGATCATCAACGGCGGGCGCAGCCCGATTGTGGAAGCGGGCATCGGCGAACTGATCGGCGAGATGGTCGGGGCGGGGCGTCTGCGCGCGACGACCGACACTGCGGAGGCGATCAAAAATTCCGAAGTCTCGCTCGTCTGCGTCGGCACGCCGAGCAACGCGAACGGCAGCCTCGATCTGAAATACGTCCGGCGCGTGTGCGAAGAGATCGGCGCGACTTTGAAGTCGAAGCGCGAGCGGCACACGGTCGTCATTCGTTCGACGATGCTGCCGGGCACGATTGACACGGTCGTCGTGCCGACGCTCGAAGAGTTTTCCGGTAAACGAGCGGGCGCGGACTTCGGCGTCTGCATCAATCCCGAATTTTTGCGCGAGGGCACGTCGCTCAAAGATTTCTACGCGCCGCCGTTCACGCTCATCGGCGCGGACGAAGCGGAGGTGGCGGCCACCGTCGGCCAACTCTACGCGAAGATTGATGCGCCGCTTTACACCATCGGCGTGCGTGCCGCCGAGATGGTGAAATACACGTGCAACTGTTTTCACGCGCTCAAGGTGAGCTTCGCCAACGAGGTCGGGAACATCTGCAAGGAACTCGACATTGACAGCCACGAAGTGATGCACGTCTTTTGCCAGGACACGAAGTTGAACTTGTCGCCCTACTATCTGAAGCCCGGCTTCGCCTTCGGCGGCTCGTGCCTGCCGAAAGACTTGCGCGCGATCACTTACAAGGCGAAAGAGTTGGACGTGGACGTGCCGGTGCTGGCGGCGGTGTTACAGAGCAACCGGCGGCAGATCGAGCACGCGTTGGAGATGGTCTTGGCGACGGGCAGGAAGCGCATCGGCGTGCTCGGTTTCAGCTTCAAAGCCGGGACGGACGACCTGCGCGAATCGCCGATGGTGACTTTGATCGAATCGCTCATCGGGAAGGGCATGCAACTCGCCATCTACGACCGAGACGTTTCGCTCGCGCGCCTCTTCGGCGCAAACAAAGAGTATATCGAGCGCGAGATACCGCACATCTCCCAACTCATGCGCGACAGTATCGCCGAAGTGCTGGACGCTTCCGACGTGCTCATCATCGGCAACAAGGCGGAAGAGTTTCGCGAGATCGAAACGAAATTGCGCGAAGGGCAGACGGTGATCGATCTCGTGCGACTGTTTGAAGGACGCACAAGCGACGGCTCGTATCAAGGCATCTGCTGGTAACGGCGACGCGGCGCGCGTTCCCGCTCGCCGTCGTTATTTGCCTCGCGCTGCCGTTCTTTGTAATTGCAAGCCATGAACCAGACTGCGACTGACTCCGCTCCCTTGCACCAAAAATCGGGAAAGAGTCGCGCGCGGCGTTTGGTGCGCGTCGTCGTTGCGCTTGTCGTCGCGTGGCCTGTGGTCGCGTGGGCGGCGGCGCGTGCGCTCGTCGTGCAAGATGAGTTGCCGCAGGCGGATTGCATCTTTGTGTTGAGCGGCGCGAGCGAGTATGTCGAGCGCACGCGTCATGCTGCGGAGTTGTGGCGGCGGGGCGTCGCGCCGAAAGTCGTTTTAACGAACGACAATTTGCGCGGCGGTTGGAACAGCGCGGAGCAGCGCAACCCTTTCTTCTCCGAGCGTGCGGCGGAAGAACTGCGGCGCGCGGGCGTGCCCGCCGCACAAATCGAAGTGTTGCCGGAGCCTGTGGCGAGCACTTATGATGAGGCCGTCAGGTTGCGCGCGTATGCGTCGGAGCACAAACTCGATTCCGTGCTCGTCGTCACTTCCGCTTATCATTCGCGGCGCGCTCTGTGGACCATGCGGCGCGTGCTTCGCGATAGCGGCGTGCGCGTGGGCGTGTCGCCTGTGGCGGCGGGCGGCGCGGCAGGGCAGACGCCCGGCGGATTCGGTTGGTGGTTGTCCCCGCGCGGATGGCGAAGCGTTGCGCCGGAATATCCCAAGCTCGTCTATTACTGGTTTCATTACAATTGAACGTGCGTGAGTCAAAGCGTATGGAGACTCGACAGATCAAGCGACGTGCGAAGGCCGAGGCGACGGGGGCGGCGACGCTTTCGCGTTGTGTCTCGATTTTGTCTTGCGCTTTGTTGTTGCTCCATGTGCTCGGCGCGCGTGTGGCGGGTCCGTCGTCGCAAGTTATCGCACAGGGCGTCGCAGCCATCCGGGAGGATCGCGCGCGGCATCTGCCGCTTAAAGTGCCGACGCTCCCGCCCGCCGGAGGCAAGTTCCGCGATCCGGTCTTCGGGACGGAGATCATGCGCGTGACGGACGCCTCCACCGTCCCGAAGGGCGCAGGCACAAGCTACAGCTACTGGGCGAGTTTCAATTCCGACAACACGAAGCTGCTCGTGATGGAAGCCGGGGCGCAGCAGAACGCGAGCATCTACAACTTCGACCCCGGCACCTTCACGCTCGGCGCGCGCCGCCCGCCCATCCCCTATCTGCCGCCCGGCAACATTTCCGTTCGCCTCGACGACGCTTGCTGGTCTTCGACCGACCCGGATGCGCTCTACGTGCATCAAGACCCCGGCACGAAAATCTACAAGTACAAAGTTTCGCGCGGAACTTTCACGCTCGTCGGCGATGTCGCGCGCGTGCTGCCGCGCGGGCAGAGCATCCAGCAGATGGGCATGGCGCAGGATAACGACACCTTCTCGTTCACGAAGCGCGGCGACCCGCCGGACTACAAGCAACTCGGCTACGCGGTCTATCGCGCGTCAACCAACACGATCCTTTTTCAACACTCCGAAGAGATCAACGAAGTAAAGATCGACAAGTCGGGTCGCTATCTCTACGTCAACACCAATCAGACCGGGGCCGGAAAGATGGAGGGGCGCGTTGTTGACACGACGACGGGCACGGTGACGGATTTGAGGGACGACGCGCCGGATCACGCGCCGTCGCATTACGATGTCGGGACGGGCGTGGTGGTCGGCAACGGCGACTTCCTCGTCGGCATCTCCGCCCGCAGCCTAGCCGCGCCGCACACCTTCAAGAAAATTTTAGACCTCTCCGCAGAGAAGAATTACGGCGGCTTCCATCTCTCGATGCTCGCGGATAACGAGGACTGGGTGCTGGTGAGTTTTTACACGCCGCACGTCAACGGCGTAATGCAGGGCGAGGTGGTGCAGGTGGCGACCGACGGGTCGAATCGCGTCCGTCGCCTGTTTCACCATCAATCGGTGCTCAAGGGTTACTACGACAGCCCGCGCGCGAACATCTCGCGCGACGGGCGTTTCGTGGCTTTCAGTTCCAACTGGGGTTCGCTGGCGAGCGGTCGCCACGACATGTTCGTCGCGCGCATCGAACCCGCCCCGGCGGCGACCACACAGCCTGAACTGCCCCCCGCTTCAAGACCGCGTCGGACGCGCGGCGCACAGTAGCAGCGGCGATAGGCCACAAGGAAAACGGAATAGACAAAAAACGCTCGCGGAGCCAAGTTGCTCCGCGAGCGTTTTGGTTAACACGACGAGTTGAAAAGGAAGAGACGCGCGCGTCGCAGCCTTGCGCGTTAGGCTGCGTCAGTCTGTGCTTTGCGTCGTCTGCGGCGCATGCGCTCGGCGACGCCCGCCAGACCCGTGCCGAGCAGCAGGAGCGTGGCCGGTTCGGGCACCGCAGCAGCGGGTTGGAAATTGTAAGTGGTGTGGACGAGATCGTAGCCGACGGGGCCGCCGGGAACAAGCCTGCGCTGTAGCGTGAGCGTCGCGATCCCTTGCCCGCTGAGCGTCATGCTGAAGATAAGCTCCCGGTTCGGCATCTGCTGGCCGATGAGCGTGCCTTCAAAGGTAAACGCGGCGGTTAATTCGATCAGGTTGGGGGCGTCGAAAGGAATGACGACGGGTTCGATGACAAAGTTGAGCTGGGAGCCTTGATAGATGAGGTTCGTGTAAGTTGTGCCGTTGTAGATCGCTGTGCCGGGGTAGCCGGAGGTGAATTGCGTGATCTGCGCGCCAGTCCGCAAGGTCTGGCCGGAGTCGCACGGATAACAACTCAAGGGAAAACCCCCGCCTAGTTTTTCACCGCCCCCGCCGGCGGAAATACCGGCTCCCGCAAAACTGAAACCGAAACCCGGAAAAATTTGCCTGACGGGATTGCCGTGTCCCGCACTGCCGCTCGTAATGACGACGTGTTCCGCCCGCGCTTCGGACGCGAGAAAAAGTGTCGTAAATAGCAGCAGGAGGGGGAGCGCGCGGGCGAGAGTTCGCATGTTTGGTCTTCTTCCTTGTGGTTAAAGGGGTTGGCGGCGGGGTCTGGGATCGCCCTTCATCGAGTAGCTTGTCCTAAAGCCTCCCGCACGTCAAGAGTAAAGTGCTAATCGGCCATATTTTGTCTAAATTTAGACGGTTTAAGTTGCGTCGTTGCCAAAATTTAGCCGCTCGCGCGGGTAGCGAAAGCGACAACGATAAAAAGCGTTGACAAGCATTGATAAATTCTGTTTAATGAATTGTCTGTTGTGCGTGCCGTGCGGCACCTGCGACATTGATCTTTCAGGTAGAGATTGCACACGATAATGGCAAACTTGTCGCGAGGCGAGGGCGCAAAGCCGTGAATCTCTTAGACATACGGGCTTTCGGCGGGGATTTTTGACGCCGTGGGCGCGTGCGTGTCCGGGAGATTGTCTGGTTGCCGAAGGCGATCGAAGAAAGCCGTGACTTCAAGTTTCTTGTGAACGGATCGCTCTCGAACGGTTCACACATTTGCGCAGAACTTCCTTCCTCAAAAGCCATCCTGACCAGTGGATCGGTTCAAAGTTCTCCCGTCGAATGTTTGGAATCACGGTGGGATTATTCGCGTGCAGCCCTTGTCGTCTCATAATTCCTTTTCTTCCGTCCGGCTCTCCTTCCGCTTCAAAACATACACACGGCGCGTCAACGCCAAAGCCCTTATCTTTTAAGTGCAAGCAGGCAAGTTGAAGTTGCTTTTCCCCGATAGCTTCGACGGCTTGCGCCTAGTTGTGTCGCTCGGGCGACAGACGAGGCTAACCTGATCTCTCTCATCCAGCTAGAGCACCAATCACCGACTTAAAGGCACCCCCGCAGCGATGCGGGTTCGCAAAGCCAAGGAGTCTCGGGCGAGCCAGAGAGCCGCGAGATAGTCCGGTTACCGAAGTGAGGCCAAAGATGAATAACCCGCGGGTGTTCACAGAACACTACGTCCGTCCCCTTTATTCCAAACTCAATTTTATCTTTGCTCTGACGCTGGCATTGCTGTCGGCCTCCATCGGCGCGGAGACGTTCGCACAGAGCGCGGGCGTCGGTATTAAAACCGACTTTGAAGTCTATGCGCAGGGGAGTTTGCCTGCCTTGCCGGCGTCGGGCGGTAAGTTCAACGATCCGGTCTTCGGGACGGAGATCATGCGCGTGACGGACGCTGCCGTCGCCCCGAACAGCGCGGGCACCTCCTATTCCTATTGGCCGAGCTTCAACGCCGACAACACGCGCCTGCTGGTGATGGGCGGAAGCGACGGAGCGGGCGTCATACTTTACAAATTCGATCCTGTCACCTTTCGCCTCGGCGCAAAGGAGACGCTTCCCGCCGTCAACGGCGTCTATCCGTTCAGCTACGATCTAACCTGGAGCCACAACGAGCCGGACATCCTCTACGCGCATGCGGGAACTTCCGTCTGGCGTTACAACGCGCTCTCGCGCACCTACGCGCTCGCCTTCGATCTCGCCTCGCGCCTGCCCGCCGGATACTACTTCTCGCAATCCAGCATGAGCGCGGACGACGACGTGTTCGCCTGCACCTTGCAGCAGACCGGCACGTGGGCGGTCGTCGGCTACATGGCTTATCGCCGTTCGACCGACACGATCATCTACATCTCACCCGACGATAACAACGAAGTCAAAGTGGACAAGTCCGGCCGGTACCTCTTCGTCAACACGAACGACATGGGAGCGGGGAAGATCGAAGTCCGCATCGTTGATCTCGTGACGGGACAGGCCACAGGGTTGACGGACGACGCGCCGGATCACGCGCCGTCGCACTACGACGTGGGCACGGGCATGGCGGTCGGCAACGGCGACTTCCTCGTCGGCATCTCCGCCCGCAAACTCGCCACGCCGCACAGCTACGACAAAATCCTAGACCTCTCCGGCCAGCGCAACTACGGCGGCTTTCACCTCTCGATGCTCGCCGATAACGAGGATTGGTCGCTCGTTAGTTTCTACACGCCGCACATCAACGGCGTGATGCAGGGCGAGGTGGTGCAGGTGGCGACCGACGGGTCGAATCGCGTCCGCCGCCTGTTTCATCATCGCTCGGTGCTCACGACTTACTACGACAGCCCGCGCGCGAACATCTCGCGCGATGGGCGTTTCGTGGCGTTCACGTCGAACTGGGGCGTCGCCGGCGGGCGTCAGGACATGTTCGTCGCGCGCATTGATCCCGCTCCGCTTGCCTCCGCTAATCCGACCCCGACGCCTTCGGCTACGGGCGACATGGTTTGGTTTGAGGGCGCGGTTCCGTCAGGCGCGACGCCCGCGGCCGATTCGGATGTGTGGGAATGGGTGACGGACAGCCCCGCGTCCTTTAGCGGTCGCCCGGCGCACAGGTCGAGCGTTCATTCGTCCTTTCACCAGCATCATTTCTTCAACGCCGTCGTCACCATGAAACCCGCCGCCGGGGACAAGATTTTCACTTATGTCTATCTCGACCCGAACAACCTGCCGAACGAAGTGATGTTGCAGTGGCACGAGCAGGGAGAGGACGCGAACG
>DASYMM010000171.1:0-2400 GCA_036009085.1 Pyrinomonadaceae bacterium
GAAAAGGCGTGGGATTTCGATCCCACGCCTTTTCGTTTTAACCTTACACGGTGAACGCTACCTCTGCTCAATCGGCACGTACTTCAAGCCGCGTGCGCCGATGTATTCGGCGCGGGGACGGATGAGTTTGTTGTTGGAGTACTGTTCGAGGATATGTCCGGTCCAGCCGGAGATGCGCGAGACGGCGAAGATGGGCGTGTAGAGTTCGAGCGGAATGCCCATCATGTAGTAGGTCGAAGCGGAGTAGAAATCCACGTTCGGGTACATGCCCTTCTCCTTGTGGATGTAGTCCTCGATCTTTCTGGAAATCTCGTACCACTTCGTTTCGCCCTTCGCCTCGCCGACCTCCTGCGAGAACTTGCGCAGGTGCGTGGCGCGCGGGTCTTCCGTCTTATAGACGGCGTGGCCGATGCCCATGATCTTCTTCTTCTGCGCGAGCGCGTTGCGGACGAACTCTTCCGCTTTGTCCACTTCGCCGATCTCCAAAAGCATCTTCATCACGTTCGTATTCGCGCCGCCGTGCAAGGGGCCGGAGAGCGCGGCGATGGCCGCCGTCACCGCGCCATAGACATCCGCGAGCGTGCCCGCGACGACGCGCGCCGTGAAGGTCGAGGCGTTGAGTTCGTGGTCGGCGTGCAGGATCAAACAGATGTCGAAGATGCGCGCTTCGCGCTCCGTGGGCATCTCGCCCTTGAGCATGTAGAGAAAATTCTGCGCGATGCTGAGTTCGGGTTTGGCCGGGATCGGCTCCTGCCCTTTGCGCAGGCGTTCGATGGCGGCGACGAGCACGGGGAACTGCGCCGTGAGCCGCGTCGCCGTGCGGAGCGCGCCTTCGCGCGAGATGTCGCAGCACTCTTTGTCGTAGAAGTCGAGCGCGGAGACGGCTGTGCGCAGCATGTCCATCGGCTCGGCGTCGCGCGGAAACTGGCGGATCAACTCGACGACCTGCGGCGGCAACTCGTAGTGCGCGCCGATGTCGCGTGTAAACGTCTCGAACTCCGCCTTGGTCGGCAGACGCCCGTGCCAGAGCAGGTAGACCGTCTCTTCAAAAGTCGAATGCTCGGCGAGATCGTGGATGTCGTAACCCTGGTAGATGAGTATGCCCTGCTCGCCGTTCACGTCGCCGATTGATGAACTCGCGGCCACGACGCCGCGCAAGCCAGCCCCGCCCGCGGCGGCGGTGGGAGCAGCGGCAGCGGCGGGCGCGCTCGCTTCCTTCGGTGTGTCCGTTGCAGGCGCGGTGGCGGCTTCCTTCGCGTTTTCCATGATGGGTATCCTTGAATTTAGTTAAGTTGAGTCGAAGATAACAAATGCAGTGACGAGTGACAAGTGACGGGTGACGAGTGAAAAAACGTGAATCGTAAATCGTTAAAACGTGAATCGCGGATCGTAAATCGTGAATAGAAACAGACTGGCGGCTTGCCTGTCGACGCCGGACGACGCGCCGAATTTTCTCATCATTTGCGAACGGCGACGCGCACGAGTTGGCCGCGCGTGGCGTCGAGAAGTTGAGCGGCGGAGGCGCGGTTAGCGGCGATCTCAAGGAAGCCTGCGCTGCCCCAGATGGCGAACAATTCGCCCTCCGCCGCGCCCGCCGCTGCCGCGTAAAATTGGCGAAACGAACTGATTTCGCGCCCGCCTATTTCCAGCCTCGCGCCCGCAGAGAGCGCGTCTTCCGCCAACTCGCGCCGCGAGATGTTCGTGATGAGATTGCCGAAGCGATCTATGTGAATGATCCTGCCCGACCACGCGCCGTCGCCTGCGCGCGCGGGCGCGAGCGTGGCGAGCCGCGTCATGTCGTCAATCAACTCGCCAAGTTCGGCGGGCGGCACGTTCCGCGACAGCGCGCCCGCGACCGGGGCGAAGATGTCGCGCCCGTGAAAGGTCGCGCTCACGGGCGCGCGGAAAAACTTTTCCTGCGTCAGTTGATAGACGCGCACGCCCGGTTCGCGTTCGCAGACGTAGCTGAAGAGGCCGTTGTCAGGCCCGACGAAGAAGTGCCCGCGCGCATTGATGAGAACGGGGCGGCGCGCGGAGCCGACGCCGGGGTCAACCACCGCGACGTGGATCGTCTGCGCCGGGAAACTATCGTAAGCGGCGAGCAGCGTGAACGCTCCCGCTAGTATGTCGTGCGCGGGAATCTCGTGCGTGATGTCAACGATGTGCGCCCGGGTGTTGACCGACAGGACTGCGCCCTTCAACGCGCCGGCGAAATAATCAGCCGTGCCGAAGTCTGTCAGCAGCGTGATGATTGACATGGGAGAGGAAGAAGGAGAAGGGGTAAGGGGTAAAGGGGAAGGGGAAAGAGGCACGCGCCGCGCCACCCGGTTTTTCTTTTCTTTTACCCTTTCCCCTTTTGCCTTTCCCCTTCTTCCTCTCCCATGTCCATCATCACGCTGC
>DASYMM010000172.1:0-6326 GCA_036009085.1 Pyrinomonadaceae bacterium
GTGGCCGTTCCCGTTTTGCGGCGGGTAGCCGAGCGCGCGCAGGCGATCGGCGAGCGCGGGGTGCGTGTCGGCGGAGTCGGTCTTTTGGGCTAAGGCGAGTTGGAGTCCGCGCGCGACCGTCTCTTGCGCGAGCGGTTCGCGCAGCGTCAGCGAGAGGTTGGCGTAAACGTCTGCGATGGGGCGCGGTTCGGTCTCGGCGCGACGATAGACTTCCGGCCAATATTTCTCTTCCAGATAACTGCCCTTGAGCCGCGTGTCAATGAGCATCTCGGCGACGTTCTCCGCGCCGGTCAAGCGCGCCGCCGCTTCGTCGGCTTCGTACTCATGCGTGCGCGCGAGGACGAACGAGTAGGCTTGAAAATAAGGCGCGTACCAGTTTAAAAACGAGGTGAAGATAAACGACCCCCAACGCCCGTCGGCCTCCAACCTCTGTAACAACTGCCCCCACGTCCGGCGGAGACGATACACCCAACTGGAGAAACGACCGTGATGGCCGGAGAGATGGCCGAGTTCGTGCGCGAGCGTGGCGCGAAATTGCGCGGGCGAACAGGCTTGCATGTCGGGGAGGCCGAGCAGGAGATAGTTCTTGTAACCGCCGAGAAAGCCGAAGCGCGGCACCTGTACGATGGCCGCGTTGAAGAAGTCCAACACCTGTACGTGATGGATGCGCGGCGCGCCGAGCGCGTCGGTGAGTTCTGCGATGAGGTCGAACAGGCGCGGGGCGTCGGCGCGCGTCAACTCGATGCCGGTGGGCGGCGTCTGCTTAACCCACAGCGAGCGAATCACGACCGCCGCCAGCACGATCAAAATCCATCCCACCTTGATAATGATATAGTTGGCTTTGCCGTATCTGAACGCCAAGCCTATTAAAAGGACGACGAGCGACAGCAGCACAACCAGCACCAGCGCGATGTAGGCGTAGCCGAGCAGGGCGAGCAGCGCGACGCGAAGCCTGTATTTCGCCGGCTCGTTTTTTGCGAGACTTTCGAGACGCTTGACCATCTCGTCGAACCGTTCGTTAGTCATTGCCATAGATTTATTGCGCAGCGCGGGCGCGGGTCTTGATAGAAGTGTCGAACTATTGAAGTGTTGATCTATTGAGGACTATTGGAGACGTGTGCTTGAAGTTCGGCGAACGGGAAGCGATTCCGGCGAGCCTTCGGGTATAGTAGCAAATCGGGGTCGAGGATTGTCAACCGGCTATCAGTTCAGGAAGTCTTCAGCCGCGCGCCGTTCAAGGGAATGCCGATGCCTGTGCTATACTGTCGAGTTAACATTCCCCCAATGATTTTATCCTGCGATGGAAAGCGTCGCTTGGTCTGGAGAGTAAGAAATAATAGTGAGCAAAGTGATTGAACTTATCCCGCTCGGCGGCGTCGGCGAGTTTGGGATGAACTGCATGGCGGTGCGCTACGGCGACGAAATGATCATCGTTGACGCCGGAATGGGCTTCCCCGAAGAGAGCGCGTACGGCGTTGACGTGTGTGTGCCGGATTTCGATTTTCTGGACGAGTACCGCGAACACATCACGGCCATCGTCCTCACGCACGGGCACGAAGACCATCTCGGCGCGCTGCCCTACATCCTCAAAAAATTCAACGTCCCGGTTTATGCTTCGCACTACACCGTGGGGCTGGCCGAAAGCAAACTGGAAGAGCACGATCTGCTGAACGACGTGTTGATTCATCGCGTCGAACCGCGCGACGTGGTCAACATCGGCGTCTTCAAAGTCGAGTTCATACGCGCCTCGCATTCGCTGATTGACTGCTTCTCGCTCGCCATCACGACGCCCGTGGGAACGATCATTCACACGGGCGACTACAAGGTTGACGAAACGCCCGTTATCGGCGAACCGATTGACCTGCGGACGCTCCGGCGTTACGGGCAGGAAGGCGTGCTCGCGCTCCTGTCGGATTCGACCAACGCTACCGTGCCCGGTCGCACGCCTTCGGAGCGCGCCGTGATCCCTGCCTTCGAGGAGATTTTCGCGGAGGCCGAAGGGCGCATCATCGTCGCCGCATTCGCATCGAGCATTCATCGTTTGCAGATCGTCTTCGACGTGGCGCAGCAGTTCGACCGGAAGGTCTGCGTGCTCGGTCGTTCGATGTTGAAGAACGTGGAGATCGCCGAACGGCTCGGCTATTTGGACGTGCACGAAAACGAGATGGTTTCGCTCAACGAGGCGAAGCGCATGCCCGACGACGAGATCGTCTATCTCATCACGGGTTCGCAAGGCGAGCCGCGCGCGGTGCTCGCGCAACTCGCTTCGCAATCCTACAAAGGCTTGAGCATCGAAGAGGGCGACACGGTCGTGCTCTCGGCGCGCATCATCCCCGGCAACGAACGCGCCATCTCGCGCCTCATCGGCGACATCTACAAACGCGGCGGCAACATCATTGACGAGAAGCGTCGGCTCATACACGTGAGCGGCCACGCCTCGCAGGAAGACATACGCATCATGACGGAGGCCGTCAGGCCGAAGTTCGTCGTGCCGATTCACGGCGAGTATCGCATGCTCTATCGCCACAAGGAGTTCGTCAAAAACCATCTCGGCTACGACGACGAAAACGTCATCATGATCGAAAATGGCGACGTGCTCGAACTCACCTCAGACAGCGCGACCGTTATCGAGAAGCGCGACGTGGGACGCACCTTCATAGACGATTCGGGCTTTGAAGAGATCGGGCGCGAAACCGTGCGCGAGCGCAAGCAGATGGCTTACGACGGCGTGCTCACTCCCATCCTGACTTTGAACGAAGAGACGGGCGCGCTCGAATTGCCGCCGGAGATCATGGCGCGCGGCGTCGTGGGCGCAGACGGCTCGAACGGCTTCATCAAGAACCTGCAACGCATCATCACAGAGACGGTCGAGAAAGCTCCGGCGACGGAGCGGCACGATCTGACGCTCCTGAAAGAGCGCGTGCGCGTTGACCTCAAGCGTTACATCCAGAAGCAGACGGGCGCGCGTCCCGTGATCGTCCCGGTCGTCGTGCAAGTTTAGAGACTAGCGGAATTTTCTTTGCGCCTTACGTTTTAACTTTGCGCCTTTGCGAGAAATCAAACTCACGCAAAGGCGCAAAGAAGTAAAGACCGGAGGCGCAGAGATTTTTTTCAACAGGCCGGGTTTATCTCAACACAGTTTGATGATTGACGCACAGCACAAAGAGACGGCGGCGGAGTTGCTTAGCCGGACGAAGGTGGAAGTTGCGCCCGCCACGTTCGTCCTCGTCGGCATGCGCCACGAAGATTGGTCGCGCCTGCTCGAACAACCGGAACTCAGCCCGCGCCCGCTAGTGCCCTTCATGCTCCTGCGTGACGGTTACGAAGTGACGCTCCTTTTGGAAGAGGAAGACTGGCTCACGATGCGTCATGCCGTAAGAGACGCGCGCGTCGAAGGCGGCTGGCGACTCGTCACGCTCAACATCGAACTCGGCTGGAACGTCACAGGCTTTCTCGCGCGCGTGACGGAGATACTCGCCGCCGCAGGCATCCCACTCGGCGCGCTCTCGGCCTTCTCGCGCGATCATCTGCTCATCAAACAGGACGACCTCGGACACGCTCTGCGCGTGCTCGGCGAACACGTGGCGGAACTTTGCTAGAGGGTGTTGACTGAACTGTGAACCCGTCGGAAAAAGTTGTTCTCATCACGGGCGCGTCGAGCGGCATCGGCGAGGCTCTGGCCGTCGAGTTCGGAAGGCGCGGCGCGTCGGTCGGGTTGTTGGCGCGGCGCGCGGAAGCTTTGGGCGAAGTCGCACGCAAAGTCGAAGCCGCCGGAGGACGCGCGTTCGCCGTCGCGGTTGACGTGTGCGATGCAAAAGAGGTGCGGGCGGCGGTCACGAAAGTCAGCGAGCATTTCGGACGCGTTGACGTGCTCGTCGCCAACGCAGGGATAGGCGAACTCACTTCGGCGCGCAAGTTCGACATCGAGGTTGTGACGCGGGTGCTCTCCGTAAACGTGCTCGGCGCGTTGAACTCCGTGGCGGCGGTGTTGCCGGAGATGCTCGCGCGCGGGAGCGGCCAGATCGTCGGCATCTCAAGCCTCGCGGCCTTTCGCGGCTTTCCCGGTTCGGGCGCATACTGCGCGAGCAAGGCCGCGCTCTCCACGTTCTTCGAGAGCCTGCGCACCGAACTGCGCCCACAAAATATCTACGTCACGACGATTCATCCCGGCTTCATTGATACGCCATTAACACGCGGGCGCGTGCGGAAGATGCCGTTTCTCCAAAACGTTGAACGCGCCGCCGTGCAGATGGTGGACGCCATCGAAGCGCGACGCCGCACCTACGCCTTCCCGTGGCAACTCGCGACGATTGTGCGCCTCCTCAAATGGATGCCCGACGCGCTCTACGACCGCATGCTTGCGAAAGCCACGCTCCGCGAATAAGTATCAAGCTACGCTTTACGAACAAATAACAATGAACATTTTTCAAGCCATCATCATCGGCATCGTGCAGGGGTTGACGGAGTTTATCCCGATCAGTTCGACCGCTCACTTGATCTTCGCCGCACGCGCGCTCGGACTCTACGAAGGCGTCGAGCCTGCGTTGCGCGCGGAACAGACGACCGCCACCATCGCCGTCATCCAACTCGGCACGCTCCTCGCCGTGCTCATCTATTTCGCGCCCGACATCTGGGCGATCACCGTCGCCTTCGTGCGCGACCACTTCGCGCTGCTTCGCGGCGGAGCGCGACCGCACGAGACGCGCGCGGCGGACGGCAGCATCAAACAGCGGCGGCTGAACTTGTCGGACGATGCGCGGCTCGGATGGCTGGTCATCCTCGGCTCGCTGCCCGTCGCCGTGGTCGGCCTCGCGTTTAAGAAACAGATCGAAGGAAGTTTTACGAAAAACCTGTGGGTCATCGCGACGATGATGATCGCGGTTGCGCTGCTGCTGGCGTTGGCGGAGAAGGTGGGGAAGCGTCGGCGTGAGATGAAAGATTTGGGCGTGATGGATGCGCTCGCGGTGGGCGGCGCGCAGGTGCTCGCGCTGATTCCGGGCGCGAGCCGTTCGGGTTCAACCATCATGGGCGGACTCTTTGCGGGCGAGACGCGCGAAACCGCCGCGCGCTTTTCTTTCCTCCTCTCGATCCCGGCAATCGCCGCGAGCGGTTTACTCGAACTCCGTGAGGCCGTCGAGAAACTTCCTGCGGGCAGCGCGGTGCCGCTCGTCGTCGCCACGATTGTTTCCGCGCTCGTCGGCTACGCCTCGATCTGGTTTCTGCTCCGCTTCCTGCGCACGCATTCGACGGGCATCTTTATCGGCTATCGCCTCGTCGTCGGCGCGGCTATCCTGCTCTTGCTGTCTGCGGGCATGATCAGTCCATCCTGATTCACGCGCTCGACGGACTGCTCCTTGTTCGGTAGCCCGGCTCAAAGATTTCCCGTCCCGCGAAAATTAAAACGCCTGAAGACGCTGCTCTTCAGGCGTTTCACTTTATCGCGCGCGGCAAATTCGTTTATGGAGTTTTGACGAGGAACACGTCCCACGCCCAACGCCCGGCCTGCGCGCCTTTGGCATCATCAATCTTCGCCCGGTACTTAAACTCGTTGCCGTATGCGTCCGTGCGCTTCGACTCTTTGTAAGCCAGATGCAAACGCACGACATCCTTCGCGGGTAACGGTTGCAACTCACCCGGCTCGGACACGCCGTTGTGATTCGCGTCCTGCCACAGACGCAGGGAGGCAAAGATCGTATCTCGCGCATCAATCGCGCCGTCTGCATTTCCACCGTTGCCCGCCCGGTCATAGACGGCGAGGGCGAGGAAGCCGTTCTTCTGCTCGCCTGCGGGCGGGGCGGGCTGCGGCGTGAAGTTGCCGAATAGTTCCTGCCCATTATCCACTGTGCCGTTGCCGTTCCTATCCAGTGCGAGCCATGCATCATCCGAGTTGGCAGTTGTCCACGATAACTGCTCCGGCGTACTGTCCGCGTTGAGGTCGAAGGAGACGCCTGCGCCGCTGGCTGTGAGGTTGAAGCCGTTGCCTTGAACATCAATGAGGATGGGCGAATGCAGGCTGCACCCGCACACGCTCTCGTCCCAGAAGCCGCCGCTGTTTTGACAGTTGTATGCCTCCGTCGCGTCGCAGTTGCACCCGCCGCCGATGCCGCCACCGCCGGGAGCGATGGAGTCGGACGGCTCGGCGGACAAGTCCGGTGCCGCAGTCGCTCCGTTACAGCCGCCCGTGCAGCACATCCCGTTGTTGGGATATGTACCGGGCGGGCAACTCTCGCCATCCCATTGGGGTGTCGTGCAACTGCCCTCGGCAGTTGAGCAAGCGTGTCTTTGATAGTTGTGGTGCGGCTCGTTGTGGATGTTACACCCGCCCT
>DASYMM010000173.1:0-4353 GCA_036009085.1 Pyrinomonadaceae bacterium
CGCGGACAAGATCGAACGCCAGCACAGCCAGGGCAAACTCACCGCGCGCGAACGCCTCGCGCTCCTCCTCGACCCGAACGCCTACGCGCAGGAGATCGGCCTCCTCGTCGCTTACGACGAGTACAAGGGCGGCGCGCCCGCTGCGGGCGTGGTGACGGCGACGGGACGCGTGGGCGGGCGCGAAGTGGTGGTCGTCGCCAACGATGCGACGGTGAAGGCCGGTTCGTGGTGGCCGGAGACGATCAAGAAAATTCTGCGCGCGCAGGAGATCGCGATGCGCTCGCGCGTGCCGATCATCTATCTGGTGGATTCGGCGGGCGTCAATCTGCCGTATCAGGGCGGCGTCTTTCCCGGCCAGTACGGCGCGGCGCGCATCTTCTATTACAACTCGATCATGCGTCGCTATTTGCACGTCCCGCAAATCTCGGCGGTGATGGGGCCGTGCGTGGCGGGCGGCGCGTACCTGCCCGCGCTCTCGGACATCATCGTGATGGTCGAAGGCACTTCGTTCATGGGACTCGGCGGCGCGAACCTCGTTAAAGGCGCGACGGGTCAGACGATTGACAACGAGACGCTCGGCGGCGCGCGCACGCACAACGAAATTTCCGGCGTCGCTCATTACCGCGTGGCGAACGACGAAGAGTGCATCAAGAAGATCAGGGAATTCGTCTCCGAACTTCCCGCCACTCAATCGCGCTCGTTAGTCGTCTCGGAGAGCGCGGAGGCGGCGCGTTCGGTGGAAGAACTCTACAGCCTCATCCCCGAAGACCATCGCCAGCCTTACGACGCGCGCGCAGTCCTTCAAAGCATCATCGACGACGGACACTGGGACGAGTTTCAGGCCGACTACGCGCGCGAGATGATCACGGGACATGCGCGCATACGCGGCATACAGGTCGGCATCATCGCAAACAGTCGCGGCATGTTTCGCCCGCCTGCTGCTGCGGGCGGCGGCCAGCCGAAGTTCGGCGGCATCATCTACACGGAGTCAGCCGAGAAGGTCGCTTATTTCATAGACGTGTGCAATCGCCATCGCACGCCGCTCGTCTTCATACAGGACGTGTCGGGCTTCATGGTCGGCGCGGAGGCGGAACACTCCGGCATCATTCGCGCGGGCGCGCGCTTCGTCGAAGCGATGGCGACGGCAAGCGTGCCGAAGATCGTCTTGACGATCAACCACGCGTCGGGCGCGGGCTATTACGCGATGGCGGGGCAGGGCTTCGACCCGGATTTCATTTTCAGTTGGCCGACAGGCCGCATGGGCGTGATGGAAGGCGACTCGGCGGTGCAGGCTCTCTTCGGCACGCAACTCGACAAGTTGAAGCGCGAAGGCAAGGAGCCGGACGAGCCTTTAAAGAGCGAGATGGCGCGCGTGCGCGAAGATTACGAGCGGCAGTTGGACGCGAAATATGCTGCGGCGCGCGGCTTCGTTGACGCCGTGATCGCGCCGGACGAGACGCGCGACGCATTGGAGTTGGCCTTACGCGTAAGCGCGAATTACGACGGGGCGCATCTAGGCCATTTCGTCTTGCCGCCGACGTTAGCATGAGTTTGAAAATTCGCTCATGTGCGACTTGGAAATCCGAACGTTCGCGCGACGCCGCACGATTTTTCGTGCAACCGTCTCCATCTTGTGAGAAACTACGGGCAAATTTAAGCAGCTAAATCGGCAGAGTTTTCTCTCCCCCTTGTCGAGAGATTCAGGGCGAAACGTTGTAACGGCAGCTTGTCTGATGCCGGTCGCAAACGGCGTCTGACAAAAACGCTTAGCCGTCGGCCTACAGCGAGGTGCGACGCGAATATTCATCGGAGGATGACACTTACCATGAAGAGAAGCAGCAACATCGCAAGCAAAACGATAGGTCTCTTAATCCTTTTCGTCGCGGTGATTTTCGTCTGTGCAGACCTGCCCTCGGCGTTGGCGCAAAACACCAACAGCAGCAGCACGACGGGCGGCGACACCACGATGCAGGCGAACTCGAACGCGAACACCGGCAGCATGCGCAGGGGACGCCGTCGCGCTCGCCGTCGTGCGCGTCGCCGCGCCCGTCGTAACGCGAACGCCAACACGAGCGACGCGAACACCAACATGACGGGCGACACGACGACGCCCACGGAAGTGCCCGCGACGGACGCGAACACTAATGCCGCACCGAGCGACACGCAAGCCGGCAGCACGCCGGGCATGGGCACGGCCGGCGACGTGGCCGATCTGTCGGGCACCTACACCGGAACGATTAACTACGCGGACGGCGGCATGACGGGCGAGGCGACGTTGACCATCACGTCCAACACGTTCACGATCACCGCCGGTTCGGCCACGCAAAACGGCACGCTCAGCGCGCGTAGTTGGCCGGGCTACACCGCGCTCTCCATGCGCTTCGGCGACACGCTGCCCGCCACGATCATCTCGACGCGCGCGTGGCACAAAGGACGCACCCTGAGAATCCAGAGCGTACCGGGCGAGTCTCGCAAGTTCACTTTCAACGGGCGTTCGCAGTAATTGGTTAGTGCTTTCTTTGCGCCTTCCGGTCTCCTTCTTTGCGCCTTTGCGTGAAAGCAATTTCTCGCAAAGGCGCAAAGTTAGGACGTAAGACGCAAAGCGTCGAGTGGTTGCCGATAGTTTTGGAATAACTGATAAAGGTAAAAGGCAAAAGGTAAGAACTGCTTCTTGCTTTCACTTTTACCTTTTTACTTTGGAGGGAAGTTTCAGGTTTCAAGTTAAACACCGAAGAGCCTTTCAGACTTGATGCTTGAAACTCGAAACCTGAAACCTATTTCGTATTAAAGATGAAAGAGAAGATTCGCATCGCGAGCGGTCAGGGATTTTGGGGCGACATGCTCGACGCGCCCGTCCGTCAAGTCAAAGGCGGGCAGATAGACTATCTGATGCTCGACTATCTGGCCGAAGTCACGATGTCCATCATGCAGAAGCAGCGCACGCGCGACCCGCGCGCCGGATACGCGCGCGATTTCGTCCCGCTCATGCGCGAGATTCTGCCCGACTGCGTGGAGAAAAACATTCGCGTCACGGCGAACGCAGGCGGCGTGAACCCCGTGGGCTGCGCCGAAGCCGTGCGCGACGTGGCGCGCGAACTCGGACTCGCAGGCCGCCTTCGCATCGGCACCGTCACGGGCGACGACATCATGCCGCGCCTCGACGATTTTCTCGCGCGCGGAATCGAACTGCGCAACATGGACACGGGCGAACCGCTCTCCACGGTGCGCGATGCGATCCAGAGCGCGAACGTCTATCTCGGCGCGTGGCCGATGGTCGAGGCTCTGAATCGCGGCGCGCAGATCGTCATCACCGGGCGCGCGACCGACACCGGATTGACGCTCGCTCCCATCATCCACGAGTTCAACTGGCGCGCAGACGATTGGGACAAACTCTCCGCCGGAACCATCGCAGGGCACATCATCGAATGCGGCGCGCAAGCGTCCGGCGGCAACTGCCAGTACGAGTGGCAATCAATCCCTGATCTCGCGGATGTCGGCTTCCCCATCGTCGAAGCCGCGCCAGACGGCACCTTCGTCGTCACGAAGCACGAAAACACGGGCGGCCTCGTTTCGATCCAGACGATCAAAGAACAACTCGTCTATGAGATGGGCGACCCGCACGAATACATCACGCCCGATTGCGTCGCCGATTTCACTTCGATCCGACTCGAAGACGCCGGGCGAAATCGCGTCCGCGTGCACGACATCAAGGGACATCCGGCGACGGAGTTTTTGAAAGTCTCGATCAGTTATTCGGCGGGCTACAAGGCCGTCGGCACGCTCGTCTATTCGTGGCCGGATGCCTACGCGAAGGCGCAGGCGGCGGATAAGATTTTGCGCGCACGGCTCGAACGCCTCGGCCTCAAGTTTGAGCAAGTGCTGACGGAGTTCGTCGGCGCAAACGCGACGCACGGGCGGCTCGCCGGGGAACCTTCGCCCGACCTGCCCGAAGTGCAACTGCGCGTGGGCGTGCGCGGCGCGGATCGCGCGGCGGTCGAACGCTTCACGAAAGAGATCGCGCCGCTCATCCTGACGGGGCCGCCGGGCGTGACGGGTTTTGCGGGCGGGCGTCCGAAGGTTGAAGAGATCGTCGCCTACTGGCCTGCGCTGATTCCGAAGACGGAGATCGAGCCGCACGTCGAGGTGACGGAAGCGTGAGCGCGAGTGGTGAAGAAGTCGTGGCGGTGAGCGTCGAAGCGGACGGCGATAGCGGCGACGGCAAAGTTCACGATCTTTTGTGGCGTCGCCGCAGTTCCGAGATCATCGCGGACTGCCGCGTCTTTCAAGTGCGGCGCGACGTGAGCGTCAGCCCGCACAGGGGCAGCGAGCACGACTTCTTCGTCCTCGAATCGT
>DASYMM010000174.1:0-7518 GCA_036009085.1 Pyrinomonadaceae bacterium
GTTTGCGCTTTCATTTCAGTTCTCATTCCGATGTTTAGAAGCGGAAGGTGATCCCGGCGCGCAAGCTGATGATGTTGATGCGGTCGCCGGAGACGGGATAGCCTTGCCCGCCGCGACGCGTGATCTCGTCGCGGACTTCCACACGCAGCCCGACGTTGTGATCGTCCGAAGGGTAATATTTGATTCCGCCGCCGAGCCGCGTGATGGTCTCTGCGGGAATCTCGGTTACATCGGTTGACACTCTCCCGACGCCCGCCGTGAGGTAGGGGATCACACGTTTGCTCGCCGTCATCGGGACGAAGTGGAACAACCCCGCGACCTGCGCGTCGAGGAAATCATCTCGGCGGGAGATGCCCGGTTGTTTGACGAAGTAACCGTCGAGCGAACCTTCGACCGCGATCCTGTCCGTCAAGCCACGCGTGTAGGCGACGGTGAAGACCGGCGCGGTGGCGACGCTGTCGTTCTCGCCCCGTAAACTCCCGCCGCCGACCGTCACGCTGAACTCATTTTTCTGCGTCTGCGCGTTCGCGCCGTGAGCGAGAACGAGGCAACAGCACGCTGCGAATAAAAGTTTCTTCATACAGTTTATTTCCTCGCATTAAGAAGTCTTGGCTCCGTAAAACTTGCCAACGCCGCCGCTCAATTCGCGGGCAGGGCGCGCAGGGCGCGCATCCGTTTGACGATCTGGTGCGAGATGTCTTCGGCGGCGACGCGCCCGTTGATGGCGACGACTTTGCCTTTGGCGACCACGATGCTCGATTCGGGTTCGACGATGCTGAAGATGTAGTTGAGCGCGGTCTTCCTGATTTCCAGCACGAGGTCTGCCTTCGCGCTGTCCTTCACGATTGAGAGTTGCCACTGGCCGAACTCCGGCAGCTTGTCGAGTTTGTATTCAAGATAGTCCGGGTTGATGTGCTGGTTCGGGCTGATGTAGATGGTGCGCGCGGCGCGCAGGATGTCTGTCGGCGTGTCGCCGAGTGGCGCGCCCGTGCGCGTCGCGTGCGTCGTGCGCGTGCGCGACGCGGCAGGCTCGTCCGAGTCTGAATAAACGCGATTCGAGTTGCGCGCGGACTGCGCCTGTGCGCTTGTCGCGGAGATGACGGCGATTAACATGACGAATGAAAGCGCCACGGCGCGACGCACGCTGTTCTCTATTTTTTGCGATCCGGTTTGCATGAGTTTCTCCTTTACTGGCCGTTGAAACGAGAGCGGCCATCGTCCTCTACATGGCAACGCGTGTGCCGCGACGCGTCGCGCGATAAAAGCCGCAAAATTGGCCGACGCGCGCACGCGGGCTGCCGTCTGCTCCCGTCACCTGACGGAAAATCGCGGCGGTCGAAAGCGCGCGCGTGCGCCGGCGCATTTTTTTTCTTGACGGACAGGCACCGGCGCATGGAAGATGACACGCACCCGAGCCGCGAGTTATCTTTTCCACGTCCACTGAATCGAGCAAGCCCCGACATCCTTATCTTGAAGACATGATTGATCCGTCGGACAACCGTAGAGCGGAGACAAATGCGCAGGCGGAGGCGACCACGGCGCAGGCGTCTGCGTCTTCGCCCGTCGCGCCGCACGATACGGACGGCGGCACCAATGCAGGCACGCACCGGAGCGAGAGCGCGACGACGCTCAGGAGCGTGGTGGCGATGGTGCGGCGCGTCATGCGCTCGGACACGGCGAGCGTCGCCACGCTCTCGGTCGCCGAGCGCACGGTGACATGGAAAGCGACGAGCGGCTTCAACTCCATCAGCGACGAAGACAAAGAGATCGTCAATCCTTTGCGCGGCATGTTTGCGGAGCAGGCCGCTTCTTCCGCAGACATGTCGATCATCGAAGTGCGAAACGTGGTGGGCGGCGATCTTCCGGCGAGCGAGTTTCCGCTGCACAGCGCGGAGGGCTTGCGCGACCTCGCGCTCGTGCGCCTGCGCGCGCGCGGCGAGACGCTCGGCTTGCTCGTCGTCGGCTATCGCACCGCGCACCGCTTCACTCCCGAAGAGAAAGACTTGCTCGACAGCCTCGCCGAGATGGCCGCGCTCGCGCTCGACAACGCGCGTCTCCTTGAGACTGTGAGCGCGGGCAAAAAAATCTGGGAGCAAACCTTCGACGCGATGCCCGACGGCATCATCGTCCACGATGCCTCGATGCACCTCACGCGCTGCAACGCGATGGCCGCCGAGATGATGGGCTTCGACCAACCGGCGGACGCCATCGGGCTGACCTGCGCCGCAGCCTTCGCGCGTCTCTTCGGCGAGCGCGCCGCGGCCTTCCACATGAACCCGCGCTCCGTCACGGGCGGCGTGGCTTCGTCTTTCGAGATTCAAGCGGAGGACGGCAGGCGTTATCTCGTCGCCGTCGCCCCGCTCGACGGCGCGGCGGAAGGCCACGGTTCGAGCGTCATCACGTGGAGCGATGTCACGCAGATTTCGGAGATGCAAGAACAGCTTTCGCGTTCGCGCCGTCTCGCCACCGTCGGCCAACTCGCCGCAGGGGTGGCGCACGAGATTAACAACCCGCTCGCCGCCATCACGACCTGCGCCGAAGCGACCCTGCGCGACATACGCTCGACGCCCGACCTTGCCGCCGTCGCCGAAGAACGTTCCTGGAACTTTTACCTCGAAGAGATCGTGCGGCAAGCCCTGCGCTGCAAAGCGATCACGCGCGGCTTGTTAGACCTTTCGCGCCAGCGTCGCGCGCGACGCGAGCCGTGCGACGTGAACGCGCTCGTCGAGCGGAGCGTCTTGCTCGTCTCGCAACGCGAAGAGGCGCGCGACGTGTCGCTTGAGAGCGCGCTCGACCCGCAGATCGGCGAACTTGCGACGGACGAAGTTCTGGTGCGGCAGATTCTCGACAACCTGTTGACGAACGCACTCGACGCCGTCGAAGGGCACGGTTCCGTGCGCGTCACGACTGCGCTTGAAGGCGAGCGCGCGCGCATCGAAGTGGCCGACACGGGCGCGGGGATTCCGGCGGAGATGCTCGTGCGCATCTTCGATCCGTTCTACACGACGAAAGAGGCGGGCAAAGGATCGGGACTCGGCCTCGCCATCTCCGCCACGCTCGCCGAAGCACTGGGCGGCGCGCTCACCGTCGAATCCAAACCCGGCGCAGGCAGCCGCTTCCGCCTCTGGCTCCCACGCCGCGCACCCGAGCAAAGGGATGAAGGATGAGGGATGAGGGATGAATAAGAATTGTGATTTGTCTTGAGTATTGGCAATGAGACAAGTGAAAGAAAATGATTTACGAGTAAGAACTAAAGTTTACGCCCTTAGAATTATCAAACTTTATACGGCTTTGCCGAGAACTGTTGAGGCGCAAGTTCTGGGCAAACAAATCCTGCGTTCAGGGACATCCGCAGGAGCGCATTACCGCGAAGCATGTCGCGCAAAATCAGACGCGGATTTTATTAGCAAAATCGAAGGTGGCTTGCAGGAACTAGAAGAAACCCTTTATTGGTTGGAACTACTTGCCGAGTCGAGAATCTTTGCCGAAGAACGAATCAAGCCACTCTATGAAGGTAACTGAAGAATTGATAGCCATGTTTGTGACTATGGTAAAGAATGTCAAAAATAAAAAAGAGAGGCACACATAATGATCCAAATATTCTTATTCATCCCTCATCCCTCATCCCTCATCCCTTAAAATCATGACAAGAAAGATCAGTGTCCTCGTCGTTGATGATGATCCGTTGTTGCGCAAACTCGTGACGGAGCAGTTGTCGCGTTCGGGTTTCGAGACGGCGGCGGCGGCTTCGGGCGAGGAGGCCATCGAAGCGTTGCAGGCGACCGATTACGATGTCGCCTTGCTCGACATACGCATGACCGGCATGAGCGGCCTCGAAGCCCTGCGCGAGATCAGGCGACTCGACGATCCGCCCGAAGTGATCATGCTCACCGCCGACACTTCGCTCGGCACAGGCATCGAAGCGATGCGTCTCGGCGCATACGACTATCTCACCAAGCCCGCTACGCTCGACGAGATGGAAGCCGTCATACGCAAGGCCGACGAGAAGCGTCGGCTCGTGCGTCAAAACGCGGGCTTGCGCGCGGCGGCGAATCGCAGCACGACGGCGGAAGAGAACGCGCACGCGCTCGTCCACGCGAGCGAGGCGATGCGCGGACTCGTCCAGATCGCCGAAGCGGCGGCGCGGCTCGATTCGACCGTCATCCTCACCGGCGAATCCGGCACGGGCAAAGACGTGCTCGCCCGCTTCATACATTCCCGCAGCGCGCGCGGCGATGCTCCGCTCATCACCATCAACTGCGGCGCGCTGCCCGAGTCGCTTTTTGAATCGGAGTTTTTCGGTCACGAGAAGGGCGCGTTCACTGGCGCGACCGCGATGAAGCGCGGACTCATCGAAGCGGCTGACGGCTCGACGCTCTTTCTGGACGAGATCGGCGACCTGCCCGCGCCCATGCAAGTCAAACTTCTGCACTTCCTCGAACAGGGACGCTTCCGCCGCGTCGGCTCGACGCGCGACCGCGCCTCTGACGTGCGCATCATCGCCGCCACCAATCGCCGCCTCGCAGAAGACGTGCGGCAGGGTCGCTTTCGCACAGACCTCTTCTATCGTCTCAACGTCATCTCGCTTCACGCGCCGCCTTTGCGCGACCGCCGCGAAGACATCCCCGCGCTCATAGATCATTTCCTCACGCTCTACCGCGAGCGTTTCCAGCGTCCCGCGCTCACGCTCTCGGAAGGCGCGCGCCAGAAACTCGAATCCTTCAACTGGCCGGGCAACGTGCGCGAACTACGCAACACCATCGAACGCGCCGCCGCGCTCTCCGAATCCGACGAGATCGAAGCCGCGCAGTTCGCACAACTCATAGACCATAGAGAAGCAGCGCCCGGCGCATCTCAAACAGACGCCGCTTCTCAAACAGCCTCAGACACAGACGCTCCCACCCGCACGCTCGAAGAACTCGAACGCCAACACATCCTCCGCGTCCTCGAAGAGACCGGCGGCAACCGCGAACGCGCCGCCATCATCCTCGGCATCTCCGCACGCACCCTCTACCGCAAACTTCGCGAATATGAGAGCAGTGACGAGTGACTCAAGAACAGTGACGAGAGAAAACCGTGCGACAGAGATAAACGAAAAAACAGTCTGATCTAATCACGATTGAGCTTAACGCTTTTCCACGCTTCGCCCTTGACCCACCCTTAGCGCGACTAACAAGAGCGCAACTAATAAAAGCAGTAACCACGAACTCACACGATAAGGACACGAAGCTGATTAGTGTCTTTTCGTGTGAGTTCGTGGTTCACATCCTTGCGTGCACCGGGTTCTGCTAGTGCCGTCTTCATAGATGTTTCCTGCTCGTCACCCGTCACTCGTCACTTGTCACTGCTCCTGCCAATTTGTCCTCTGGCTGACAAAACGTCAGGCGCGTTTGTCATGCGCCCGCGTTGCCTGCCCTCAACTCGCCCCGAGCGTTTCGGTTAACTCCTGATATTTCCTCATTTAACCGGCGCGCGTGCGTCGCCTGCGGGCGCGGCATGTGAATTGACTTGTGTGTGCAAGACCAATTGCGTTTTCGGTTGGTCGGAGAACGAAGTCGAGCGAAGCGAGAAATTTTTCCCGATGGCAAAGGTAATGATTTGTGATGATGACGGCGTGATGGCCGAAGGGCTGGTGGCTGCTTTGCGCGCCGCCGGGCATGAGGCCGAAACGTGCCGTCATACGATGGACATGCTTCGAGGCGCGGCGGCGGGCAAGTTCGATCTCATCGCCTTCGGACTCGACATGGCCGGGTTCGGGCGCGCGGGCGCGGTGGAAGCTCTGCGCGAGATCGCGCCGCGCGTGCCGCTCATCGCTTTGCACGAACGCCCTTCCGAAATCATGCGCACGGCAGCAGCGGCGCGCACGCAGTTTGCCGCCGTGCTCCCGCGCTCGCTCGCCATCGAAGATTTTATGTACGCCGTCGCCTGCGCGCTCAGCGAACCCACCACCCGCCGCAGAGAGCCTGCCGCCTGAACACTTCAAACGCCGGATAGCTAACCTCGTCCGCCGAAACTTTTTAGATTAATCGAAGGAGATACCTCATGCAGAAGTTACAGAAAAAAATGACCGCGCCCATCGTCGCCGCGCTCTGCCTGCTGCTCGTCGGCACGGCAGCCGCCGCGTTCGCGCAGAGACAACTCGCCGCGCGCTCCACAGCCGGGCACCCGGAAGTGAAAGTCAAACTTTCCGGTTCGCTCAAGCGCAACGAGCAGAGCCTCGCGCTCGATAAAGTTTCCGCCGTTCATCCCGGCGAGATTCTGGATTGGACGATCACGAGCGCGAACGAAGGCGACGCGCCCGCGCGCCAGTACAAGACCATCGGCCAGATTCCGCAAGGCACTTCGTTCATCGCCGGAAGCGCGGTTGCCGAATACGGCGCGAGCGTCAGCTACAGCATTGACGGCGGCAAGAACTTCGCCGCGCAGCCCACCATCGAAGAGAAGCAAGCCGACGGGTCGAAGAAGCTGATCCCTGCGCCCGCTTCGATGTACACGCAGGTTCGTTACGACTGGAACGACCCGCTCGCGGCCGGCTCGACGCTCTCCGCTTCCTACAAGGTGCGCGTCGAATAAGCGCGTCCTCGTCCTACGCCATTCGGGGGAGGCAGACGCGTCTGCGTGTCTCTTCAAACTCCTTCGGACATCTTTCGCGGCCTCCCGTTATCGGCGAGTCTCCCAATCACAAATTTGAGGATTGATATGAAGATAAGTTACACCTGCCTTTCGGCCTTGCGTCGCTCAAACGCGCGCACGCTCTTCGCCCTTCTGGCGATCTTTTGCGCCTTTCTCACACCCACGCTTGCGCAAACCAGCGGCGGCACCGTCATCTCCAACCAGGCGAGCGCCGTCTATAGCGATGGCACTAACAGCTACAGCACCGTCTCCAACACCGTGACCGTCACGGTGGCAAACGTCTCCGGCCTGCGTATCCTGCCCGACAACGCGGTCAACCCGTCGGTCGTGCCCGGAGACACGAACGCCACTTTCCTGTTCACCGTCACCAACACGGGCAACTTCGCCGACCAAGTGCGCTTTCTCGCCAGCGGCCAGAGTTTGAACCTGACCGGCCCCGGCGTGATCACCGCCGCCGTCATTGATATGGACGGCAGCAACACGGTCACCGCAGGCGACATCAACATTCTCTCGAACGGCGCGGACGTGCTCCGCGCGCTAGCGCAGAACGCTTCCGCCACAATCGTCGTGCGCGCGACGATCAACGCGGCGGCTTCGGCGGGCGACACCGTCCAAGTCTTCCTCGGCGACGCGGCCACCGGCGCGGCTCAAGGTTACGACAACCAGACGCCCGACAACCCCGCGACGCCCTCGGCGCACGAAGTCCGCACCGTCTCCGGCACGTCCGTTAACGGCGTGCGCGAAGCGCGCGGCGACATCCGCGTCACCGTGCAGAACGACGTGCAACTGCGCGCCACGCTCACCGTCCCGGCTGGTCCCATTGCGCTCGGCGCGAACATCAACTACAGCACGCAGGTTTGCAACGACGGCAACCGCCCGGCCACC
>DASYMM010000175.1:0-9340 GCA_036009085.1 Pyrinomonadaceae bacterium
GGGGCTTTGGAGAACCGTTTCGCGTCGGTGTGGGTTGAGGGGGAGATTTCGAATTTCAAGGCGGCGAGTTCCGGCCACTGGTATTTCACGATCAAGGACGAGGGCGCGAAGCTTCATGCGAAATGTTTTCGCGGCGTGAACGGGCGCATCCGCTTTCGCCCGTCGGACGGCTTGCAGGTGCGCGCGCGCGGGCGCATCACCGTGTATGAGCCGCGCGGCGAATACGAATTGATGGTCGAGGGACTCGACCCCGTAGGTGCGGGCGCGCTGCGCGTGGCCTTCGAGCAGATGCGCGACAGGCTGGCGGCCGAAGGCTTGTTCGCGGAGGAGTTGAAGCGACCGCTGCCGCTTCTGCCGCGACGTGTCGGCGTCGTCACGTCGCCGACGGGCGCGGCCATACGCGACATCATCAACGTCATCAAGCGTCGCACGCGCACCGTCAACATTCTCGTCGCGCCGACGCGCGTGCAGGGCGTGGGCGCGGGGGCGGAGATCGCGCGTGCGATTCGTCGTCTGAACGAGCATCATCGGAAGGCCGAGCGCGAGGGGCGCGTGCGAGATTTCATTGACGCGATCATCGTGGGGCGCGGGGGCGGTTCGAGCGAGGATTTGTGGGCGTTCAACGAGGAAGAGGTGGCGCGTGCGATTCGCGCCTCAAGGATTCCGGTGATCTCTGCGGTGGGGCACGAGACGGATTTCACCATCGCGGATTTCGCGGCGGACGTGCGCGCGCCGACGCCTTCGGCGGCAGCCGAACTCGTGGCCGCGCGCGAAGATGAGATGGCCGCCATCGTGTTGACTTTGACGCGCGACCTCGTGCGGGCGGTGGAGTATCGCTTGCTCGTCGAGCGCGAGCGCGTGCACGAGGCGGTGAGTTCGGAAGGTTTTGACGAAGTGCGGGAACGGTTGCGCGAGTCGGGTCGTATGACTGATGAACTCGCGCGGCGTCTGGAAAGTTTAATTCACAGGGCGCACGAACAGGCGCGGAAGAAGTTGGAGAGCGTGACCGGGCGGCTGTCGCCTGCGCGTGCGGCGGCGCGTGCGGGCGAGGGAAGCGTGCGTTTGGCTCTGGCGCGCGCGGCTCTGGATGCGAACTTCGGGGCGCGTCTGGACGAGCGCAGGGCGCGGCTCGAAGTGGCGGTCGCATCGCTCGATGCGCTGTCGCCGCTTAATGTGCTCGGTCGTGGTTACGCGCTCGTGCAAGACGCGCGGGGGCGTGTGTTGCGTTCGTCGCGAAGCGTGCGTGTGGGCGAGCGCGTGCGTGTGCGGCTCGCGGAGGGGCAGCTTGTGTGTCGCGTGGAAGAAGTGGAGGACGAGAACTGATGTCCACCGTGCCGGGAGACCGTGCGAAGAAGGGGAAGCGCAGCCGCATCGTCGTCAACGTCGAGCCGAAGCCGCCGGAAGACAGGACGGCGTCGGTGAATCGTTGGCGCAAGACGTTTCGCGCGCGGCGCACGGGCGGTCGCAGGCGGCGCGCGTTGCTGGTCGCGGCGATTCCGTTTGTGGTCATCCTGCTCCTCGTCTGTGGTGTCACTTATTGGTGGTGGCAGAGTTTCAAGAGCAGCCCGGCTTACACGCTCGCGCTCGTGGTGGATGCGGCGGAGCGTGACGACCGGGGGGCGTTCGAGGAGTTGGTGAACGTGGAGGGCGTGAGCCGGAGCGTCGTGCCGCAGGTGATAGAGCGCGTGCGCGGCGGCGACAACGCGCTCGACATCGCGCCGCAGATGCGCCGGCAGATCGCGCAGAACGCGCAGGTGTGGCTGCCGGGCGTGCGCGAGCAGGTGCGCGACGTGTTGATGGCCGAGACGAAGACGCTCGCCGAACGGAGCAGCACGCGCAGTTATCCTTTCTTCGTGCGTGCGCTCGCGCTGTCGCGCGTGGCGGAGACGACGGACGAGATCAACGGGCAGGAGCGAGATGCGACGAAGACCGTGACGTTTAAGGTGAACGAACGCCCGGTCGAGTTCGGGATGCGCGCGAGCGCGGCGTCGGACACGGCGGCGTGGCGGGTCGAGACGGTGAAGAGCGACGATCTGGCAACGCGCGTCGCCGAGCAGGTGGCGAAGACTTTTCCGATGATGGGAAGATGAAAAGTTTCAGGTTCCGGGTTTCAGGTTTCAAGTTTCAAAGCCGCGCTTGACTTGAAATTTGAAACCTGAAACCTGAAACTTGAAACTTGGGATTATGAGATGAGGATGAAAAAAGCGGAAGCGCAGAGCCAGAACTTCGAGTCGTCGCTGGCGGCTCTGGAGAAGATCGTGCGCGAGTTGGAGCGCGGCGAGTTGCCTCTGGAAAAGAGCCTCGAACTTTTCGAGCGCGGCGTGCGTCTCTCGCGCGAGTGCCAGGAGCGTTTGCAGGAAGCGGAGCGGCGCATCGAAGTGCTCTTGCAGCGCGATGGCGGCGAGGGACGCGCCGGTAGTATCGGCGCGCTCGGCGGCGAAGAATTCGAGCGTCTCACAGTGGGCGACGAGGCGGAAGCGGACGATGATGAAACCGTCTTCTGACACGTTTGCCGGGGCAGCGGATGAGCGCGAGATCGCCGCCATCGCGGACGCGCAAGTGTATCTCGCCAACACGCGCATGCTCGTTGACGGGCATCTCGAACTGCTCGTGCCCGCCGACACACAGGAGCCGCGCGACGTGCACGCGGCGATGCGTTGGAGTCTCTTCGCGGGCGGCAAGCGTCTGCGCCCCGCGCTCGTGCTGGCGACAGGCGGAGCTTTCGGCGCGCCGCTCAATCTCCTCATTCGGACGGCGTGCGCTTTTGAACTCATGCACACTTACTCGCTCGTCCACGACGACCTGCCCGCGATGGACGACGACGATCTGAGGCGCGGGCGTCCGACCTGTCACGTCAAGTTCGGCGAGGCGACGGCGATCCTTGCGGGCGATGCGATGCAGGCGTTTGCCTTTCAGATTATCGCGGAAGACGCGGAACTCGGCGCAGGCGTGCGCGTGCGGCTCATCGCCGAACTGGCGCGCGCGGCGGGCGTGCCCGACGGGATGGTCGCAGGGCAGGCGCGCGATCTTTCTGCGGAGTCGCGCGCGGATGTCACCGCCGCCGAACTCGATTCCATCCACGGGCGCAAGACGGGCGCGCTCATCGTGGCGGCGGCGCGCGCGGGCGCGATTATCGCGGAAGCCGACGAGAGCGAAATCGCACGGGTCAACGACTACGCCGCCGCGCTCGGTCTCCTCTTTCAAATCACAGACGATCTGCTCGACGTGACGGCGACCGCCGAAACTCTGGGCAAGACGCCCGGCAAAGACGCACGCGCGGAGAAGGCCACCTACCCCGCGCTTCACGGCCTCGATGCCACGCAAGAACGCGCACGCGCCGTCTATACGCAAGCTCTCGACGCGCTCGCGCAACTGGACAGGCCGACCACGCTCCTGCGCTCAATCGCGCGCCTCATCCTCGAACGCCGCGCCTGATTTTCTTGACATCGCTTCGCGCCCGTTCACATAATCACGCCAGAGTCAGACAATTCGATCATCTACACCCATCAAGATGATCTCTCTATCCGAAACTGCCACGGCCACACGCGACAGTTCTCCCGTCGAAACCTAACTTCGACAACGCCCGTCTGCTAGGAAGTTTTTATGAGTTACACCAAAAGATTGATCGCGAGCGTGCTGCTTGCCGTCTCCGCCTCGCTTGCCCTGACCGTCTGCCTAGTCCTTGCTCGCTCAACCGAAACGACACGAGAGGCGCACGAAGCGACGCTTGCCGCCCGCGCCGGGAAGAAAACGCACGCACCCCTCCCCGCCGCCACACCCGTCATCGGCGCGACGCGGCTCGTCTTCACGAGCGACCGCGACGGCAACACGGAAATCTATACGAAGATTGGCGACGACGGGCAGGAGATCAATCTCACCAACAATCCGGCGACGGACGCCTGCCCCGTCATCTCGCCCGACGGCACGAAGATCGCTTTCACGAGTGATCGCATCGGTGGCCCGCACCTCTACGTGATGAACACGGACGGGTCAAACGTGCAGGCCGTTACGCATCACGGCGATGGCGACGGTGATGGGGTCGTCTATGATCCGGCATGGTCGCCGGACGGGACGAAATTGGTTTACGTCTCAAGTTCTGAGAGCGGACTTTCTACGCTCCTCCTGGCGAACGCGGACGGGAGTGGCCGCGCCGAACGCACCGGCGCGATAGATGTGGCCGATCCGGCGTGGTCGCCCGATGGCACGCGCATCGCTTATATCGGGCGCGAGCCGTTCTTCAACCGCGAAGACGGCGTGCGCTACTATCTCTTCGTGATGAACGCCAACGGCAGCGGCCAAGCGCGCGTTGCCAGCGAGCCGCTCAACTTCAGTTCGTTGCCCTACCCGCCCGATGCGAGCGGCCCGAGTTGGTCGCCCGACGGGACGCGCCTCGCCTTCGTCAGCATCCGCGACGGCAACCCTGAGATTTACACCGTCGATGCGACGGGCGGCGCGGTCACGCGTCTGACGAACAACCCGGCGGCGGACACTCTGCCGACGTGGCTCGGCGACGGCATCGCCTTTACGAGCACGCGCGACGGCGGGCGCGACGTTTATGTGATGTATCCAGAGCCGCCTCTGGCCTCGGTCGAGCCTTTGATCTTTCGCATCACCGGCGGCGCGGGCAACAATTTCGACGCCGACTGGCGGCCAATCACGCCCGCCGCGCCGTCCTCCGTTTCCGCCTCGCGCATCGCCTTCCTGCGCGCCCACCGGTTCAACAACGACGACACGGACATCTACACGTCGAACCCCGACGGCACGAACGAGGTCAACGTCACCAACAGCCCGCAGAGGGAAATATACCCAGCCTGGTCGCCCGACGGCACGATGATCGCTTACATACGCCACCCGGAGCGTGCGCTCTTCGTGATAAATGCCGACGGGACACATGTGCGGGAACTCACGCCCGTCAGCGACGTTGCCGTCAAGCCCTCGTGGTCGCCCGACGGTCGGCGCATCGCCTTCATCGGCGGGAGCGATCCGGCCTACACGCTCTCCGTCGTCAACGTTGACGGCACGGAGCGGCGGCGACTCGTCCCGCTCGACGGCAATTATAGCGAAGTTGCGTGGTCGCCCGACGGCACGCGCATCGCCTACGTGTTGGATCGCGTCCCCGGCGACCCGACCATTCACGTCGTCAATCTCGACGGCACGGGCGCGCGCAAACTCACAATCGGCAGCAATCGCGACCGCCATCCCGCGTGGTCGCCCGACGGCTCGAAAATCGCTTTCAGTTCGATACTTACCAACCCCGAAATCTTCGTGATGAACGCCGACGGGACGAACCAGACGCGACTCACGGATAATGGGGTGACGGACAGTTGGCCTACCTGGTCGCCCGACGGCCAAACCATAATCTTCGCCAACGACCGCGACGGGGGGTCATTCGAGCTTTTCGGCGACTTCGAGCTTTATCGCATGAACGCGGCGGACGGCAGCAACGTGCAGCGCATCACGAACAACAACGCGCATGACTTCTCGCCCGACTGGAATCAGGGCGCGCGCTCCACTATCCTATGGCGCAACCCCACGCCCCGTCTCCACGAAGGCTTGCCGACCAATATGGGCAGCGAGCCGATCATCATCAGACGCCTCGGCGATCTGTCGCACCCCGCGACCGTGGACTACGCGACGATTGATAACTGCCGCAACGCTTCAGGCCAGCCGCAACCCTGCGCCGCCGGGTCTGCCTCGGATCGTTCCGATTACGTGAGCGCGAGGGGCACGCTCCGCTTCAACAGGAGCGAATCCTCGCAGGTGATCGAACTCACCACGATTAACGACGCGAAGGTCGAAGGCGACGAGACTTTGAGCATCGTCCTGTCGAACCCGACGGGCGCGACGCTCGGCGTGGTGACGACCGCCCAAGTCATCATCACAGACAACGACACTTCCGCCGACGCGCCGAACCCGGTCGACGCGCCGGGATTTTTCGTGCGGATGCACTATCTCGATTTTCTGGGGCGCGAGCCGGAACCGAGCGGCCTCGAAGCGTGGGTCGGCGTCTGGACGCGCTGCCCGAACATCTTCAACGATCCCGCGTGCGACCGCGTGACGATCTCCTCTTCCTTCTTCCGCTCGCGCGAGTTCTACCTGAAGAGCTATTTCATCTATCTCTTCTATCGCGTCGGCCTCGGGCGGCAGCCAACCTACGCGGAGTTTGTCCGCGACCTCGCGCGGCTGTCGGGACAGACCTCCGCCGAGTTGGAGGCGAGCAAGAATGATTTCAACCTCGCGTGGATGCGCCGCGCGGACTTTAGCGACGTGGCCGACACGTTCCAAAACGAACCGTACCTCAACCGGCTGTTGCAAAACATCGGCATCACGCTCACCGGCGCGGTCACGCGCGAGACGCTGCTCGCAGACCTGAATGCGGGACGGCTCACACGCGCCGCCGTCCTGCGCGCCATCGTCCAGCACCCGGACGTGGAGCGCGCCGAGTACAACGGCGCGTTTGTGACCATGCAATATTTCGGCTACCTGAAACGCGACCCGGACACGAACGGTTTTACCAACTGGCTCAATTATCTGAACGCCCACCCCGAAGACTACCGCACGATGGTTCACGGCTTCGTCACCTCCATCGAATACCGCGCCCGCTTCGGGACGCCCTGAGTGTCGGAAGAAGTGTCGGAAGAAAATTTAACTATGGGCGCAAGGAGTTGTCCCTCGTTCAGACGACATTCCAGCCCAAAGCAACCCTGAAAAGCAGCAATTTATCGCCCAAATTCCTGCCCGGTTGATGGGAATCTTGCAGTGTGTGCTAAGTCCTTTAAATTCGCACGCCCATAATTGAATTTTCTTAAGAAATCTGTGGCCTTCACTTCGACGCAAGGTTAATCTCCCCTCCACGGGCTGCCCCCCGCCGGGCACTCCTGCCTGATGTGCTGAACTTGTACGCCTCAGACGCCACCACCGGTCAACCTCATATAACCGCTCAACCTCGAAGGAGACTATACGACCATGCGTTTACCTCAATCTCACAATCTTTCTCGTTACTTCGTTTCTTCAGCGATTGCGTATGCATTAGTGGTATTGCTGCTGTGCATGCCATTGACGCCTCTAGTTGTTGCAAGCCGCAAAGGGAGCACTAGAGCCAATATGCCGACTGCTCAGGCTCAGGGCATACAACACAGTGGCAGACTAATTGATGTCGCTCCTTCTACTGGCGGTTATACCGGTAAGTCTAGCGAGGCGAGCAGCCATAGATTCATAAATTCGCCAAACCCTCTCAAAGCCAGCGCGAGCAACATGTTTCATTACGGCATGGACAGGGATAAAGTGCCGTTCGCACAGAGAGCCGATGGCACTAAGGGGAGATTTGTGAACCTGTCGCCTGAGCATTTCCGGCTTCAAATTTCAAAGGGCAGAAGACACGGCGAGGTAGAGTTCATTCGCTTGTCGGGTGAGGAGACCATCACTCAATTCAAAGTTGGTGGAGACAGCCTCCTCGTACATACGCGGAATGAAATCGGCAAGGACAGCAAGACCAAAATCAACCTCGGCTTTCTGTACAAGAACAAAAAAGCCGTCCTGAAAGTCAACGATGAGACTGAGGAAAGGGGGTTTGCCCCTGACGCGGAGAGGAAACTACGGACGATGTTTGCGGATGTCGGAAAGAATCACAACCTCAAAAAGTTATTGGAGGATACTCAAAGCTTCTCCGACAAGTCCGTTTTATCGGGAGCCACTTCCGCGCTGGTAAATAATTACGCCGTGGTTGATTCTCTGGATTGCCTCATTGAAGCCTCTGAATGTATTTTGGGAGTAAGCGCATATATAGGCTCAATAGGAGGCTTGATTGCGCTTTGTCCCGAAACACTCGGCGCGACCTGTATCGGTGCTTTGCTTCTGCACCCGGTGTTAGGAATTTATGTCGCGGCTAAGTGTACCCGCGCGATTGAGAAATGCGGTATCGCTCCACCTCCCCGCCCCACAGTCAGACAGTATCAGAACGCATGCTCGACAATGGGTATGTATTGGGATTCTTCGCGAAAAACCTGCTCCGAAAATCATCCTCAGGAAAATTGTCTAAATGATATGTACGGAGTGCCGGAAGGCAATATCTATTGCAACTGCGCCGATGGCATAGATAACAACTACGACGGGCTGACCGATTATGACGACCTGAGTTGTGGTGCTTCGCCGATCCTCGTTGATGTTTCAGGGGACGGCTTCAACCTGACCGGCGGTGCGGCGGGTGTGAGGTTCGATCTGAACGGTGATGGGAGAAGTGAACAGTTATCGTGGACAGCCGCCAATTCGGACGATGCATGGCTCGCCCTCGACCGCAACGGTAACGGAATCATCGATAGCGGCGCGGAGTTGTTCGGTAATTTCACACAACAACCTACGTCCGCCGAGCCGAATGGCTTCCTAGCCCTCGCGCAGTATGATCAACAGGAAAACAGCGGTAACGACGATGGACAGATAGATCGGAGAGATTCCATCTTCTCGTCTTTGCGCCTGTGGCAAGACACTAACCATAATGGCGTCTCAGAGCCGGACGAGCTACACACATTGCCTGCAATCGGCATTGCTACCATTGACCTTGACTATAAAAAGTCGAAGCGAACTGATCAATACGGCAATCAGTTCCGCTACCGGGCAAAGGTCAAGGACGTGCACGGCGCGCAGGTCGGGCGTTGGGCTTGGGACGTTTTTCTCGTGCCTTTGCCATAATGCTTCAAATCCATAGGAAGCTAAAAACTGAGCGTGCGAGTCTAAAGACCTGCTGTGAGATCAATATTGACTCAGACCCAATGGTAAGGATTATCATAGGTTTGCGGGAAACGGGCATGGTCGGAGCTTAAGTGTGCTGTCTTAAGTCAATATGCTCCCGCAGGAAATACGCTCGCAGCATCTCCATTCAAGGGTAAGCTCATCCCTCAAAGGTCTTTTCACGGTGAGCTTACCCTACCCACCCGGTGGACAGACACTACACTTGGAAAGGAGTTTCAAATGTCTAACATTTTCTCAGAAATCGGAATCTCTGCTTTGGATTTCATCGGAATCTCCGTGCCCTTTATTCTCACCATGTTGTTCTTTTTCGAGTCAAGGAACCGGAAGCACTTTTGGCCGCACCCGCTCATGCTCCTGATACTGGTGCTACAGTGTGCAATCGCTATTTTGTTAAAAAGTGGGCTAACAATAAAAATCTTCGCCGCCCTGGTGCTGATGACAGTTTTAATAATCGAGACCGGCACCAAGAAAAGAAAGAACCTTGCAATCTCTAAATCAGAGTTGTAAAGAATCTAAATCGGAATAGCATAAAGCCGGACATCGTATGGCCTAGCGGTATCCCTGTGGGCGTAAGGAGTTATCCCTCGTTCAGACG
>DASYMM010000176.1:0-7882 GCA_036009085.1 Pyrinomonadaceae bacterium
TCGCTCGCCGGAAAAACTCTGCGCCTGAACGACGACGGCACAGTCCCGCCCGACAATCCTTTCGCGGGGCAACCAAACGCACGCCCCGAAATCTTCTCCTACGGCCATCGCAACGCGCAGGGTTTGGACTTTCAGCCCGGCACGAATTTGATGTTCCAGACCGAACACGGCCCTTCCGGTTTCGACGGCCCCGGCGGCGGCGACGAAGTCAACATCGTCGAACGCGGCAAGAATTACGGCTGGCCGCTCGTCCATCATCGCGACACGCGCGCCGGAACGGAGCCGCCGCTCCTCGAATACACCCCGGCCATCGCGCCCGCCTCCGGCATGTTTTATCGCGGCGGCGCGAGCGGTGCTGCTCATGCTGCTGCGGGCGGCTTCCCGCAGTTTCGCGGCAACTTCTTCTTCGGCAATTTGCGCGGCGAGTGCATCGTCCGCGTCGTGCTCGAAGGCCGCCGCGTCGTCAGCCAAGAACGGCTGCTGGAGAAGCAGTACGGGCGCATACGCGACATCGCCGAAGCCCCCGACGGCGCGATCTACTTCTCCACCTCCAACCGCGACGGGCGCGGCAAACCCGCCAAAGACGACGACCGCATCCTGCGTCTCGTGCCCGTCTCCAATTCTTCATCCGCTTCGCCGACGGCGACTGCGGAAGCTAATGCCTCTTCCGATTCCCCAATCCGCAAAGTTGACTTCAAGAACTTTAGTTATCCCTTTCCCGAACAGCCGTCAGGCCGGAAGGCAATCAGACTGCGCGACGGAGAGCAACCGCCGCCAAAGTTCAACGAGCATGGAATCCCTCTAGACCCTGGTTATAGAGTCGTTGATGTGAGTTATGACGATCTTACCGGCGACGGGATTGAAGAAGCAATCGTCATCCTGGGGCTGGTTCATGCGGGCACTTCCAATGCCGTCTACGTTTACATTTATGGGACGCAGCGACAACGCCCTCAAATCCTGTGGTCGTTTGAATCCGGCGACCGGGCAGAGGGAGGATTGCGAAATATTTATGAGAAGGATGGCGAATTAGTAATTGAGTTAGACGGTAGAAATAAAATAATCGGCACTGACCTCTACGCTGACGACGGAACCAACAGAGGGGCTTGCTGCCCCGACGCTTTCACGCGCACGCGCTACCGTTGGCTAAACGGCAAGTTCCGGCAACAGGGAACTCCTGAAGTCGTGTTCAGGACGGATGCCATCTCCCGTTCATAACGTGCGTGTCACTTTCGAGAGCGAGCGGGGCGCGTCGGGGTCGAGTCCTTTCGCTTCTGCGAGGAGGGCGGCGAAGAGTTGGGCGGGGATGATGTAGGGGATGGGCGCGAGGAATTCGTTGATGTCGGGCGGCAGGCGGAGCGCACGTGTGCCTGCGCGTGCGGCTTCTTCGTCGCCTGTGATGACGAGCGTGTCGGCGCGAAGTTCACGGAGGCGCGCGAGGAGCGTGCGCGTGCTCTCGACGGTGACGCCGGGCGGGGCGAAGACGATGACGGGGAAGTGGCGTTCGACCATCGCGAGCGGCCCGTGCAAAAAGTCTGCGGAAGAAAAGCGTTCGGCGACGACGTAGCAAGTCTCCATCAACTTGAGAGCCATCTCGTAAGCATTTGCGTACAACAGCCCGCGCCCGACGACGACGCAGTTTTCCATGAAGACGTAACGCTCCACGATCTCCGCTACGTCGGCGCGAAGTTCGAGGGCGCGTGCGGCCATCTCAGGAATGGCGTCGAAGTTTGTGTGTTCGGCGCGGCCTTCGGCGAGCGCGGCGGCGAGCATGTGGAAGTGTAGTATCTGCCCGGTGAAAGTTTTCGTGGCGGCCACGGAGCGTTCGCGCCCGCCGTGCATGAGAAGCGTCTCGTCTACGAGCGAGACCATCGCGGAGTTCGCTTCGTTCGTGATGCCGACGGTGTACGCGCCGCCTGCGCGCGCGTTCTCAAGGACGCGGTTGATGTCTTCGCCCTCGCCCGATTGCGAGACGCCGACGACGAGCGCGCCGC
Source organism: Pyrinomonadaceae bacterium (assembly GCA_036009085.1). GTDB lineage: Bacteria > Acidobacteriota > Blastocatellia > Pyrinomonadales > Pyrinomonadaceae > JAIVJZ01. The sequence goes on from DASYMM010000176.1 coordinate 1,992, forward strand.
GCAAATTCAGGCGCGCTTGATAGAGCGTGTGGACGGACGGCGCGGAGAGCGAGACGGGAATCCCCGTCGCCACTTCGAGCAGGTAACGACCGAACAAAGCGGCGTTGTCGGAACTGCCGCGCGCCACGAGCACGATCAAGTTGACGCCGCGCGCACGCAAAAACGCGCCGAGCCTCTCGACCTTCCCGCGCTCCGCGTCAATCGTTCGCCGCAGAGCCTCCGGCTGTTCGGCGATCTCCTCTAACATCAGAGACAACTTTTCGTCCTCCTGTCTGACTGTCAACGCGCCGGATCGTTCCCCGGCCAATCCTTCTCCAACGAATCACCCGGCGACTCGCGCCGGACGTTGGAGTGCAAACGCCTCTGCGCGCCGCGAATCATCTCATAAACTTTCTTGGCCTGCGGGATCATTTCAAAACTCGGCGGCGTCTGCCTGCCCGTGCCGACGCCGGGCATCGCGCCGAAGTTGCCCCGGCGTCCGAGCGGGTTGGCGGCGGCGAAGGTGATCGTGCCGCTGCCGTCAGCGCGTTCGTCGAGCGTGATGTCGCCGAGCGTGGAGAGGCTGAGCGATTGAACGCGTTTATTGTGTTTGCCGGACGTGATGATGATGCGGTCGTTCGTCACGCCGTAGAAAGTGTGTGCGCGCGTGCGCGCGTCTGTGAAGAAACGACCGAAGATCAGGTAGAGGCCGATGAGGACGAACGGTATCCCAAAGAACCAGAAGAAGACGGGCGCGCCGGTTAGGATGACGCTTGTTTCCCAGAAGATGGCGAAGCCGCCCCAGAGCAAACTGAACGGGATCATCAACGCGTCAGACGGGCGCAACAGAAGTCCCTGTCGCGGCTGCCCGTGCCAGATCAATTGTTCGCCCGATTCGAGCTGCGCGCGGACGGCCTGCGTTGGATCGTTCCACATGAGTTGGGTCAAAAGTCGGATGCTTCTTGATCTTGCGGCGCGGTTTCGGTAAAAGTCTCTCTGCTCGTTTGAAGCGTTCCCAAAAAAATCAGATGCACAAATCACACCGATACATTTTAACACGGCGACTCGCGCGCCGCGCCGCCTTCCTTTCAACTCTACTTTGCGTCGCGCTCCTGCTGCTCGCCTCCAACGCCCGCGCACAAACCGCAGGCGCGCAAGTTGTGCAAGTGATCCCGCAGCCGAGACAGTTGACCGTTAAGCCGGAGACGTTTCGCCTGACGCGCGACGTGCGCCTCGCGCTCGCCGATTCGCGCTCGACCGATGACCGTTTCGCGGCGGAGGATTTTGCGAATGATGTGCGCGAGACGGCGGGCGGCCTCGCGCTCTCAATCGGCAAGAGCCGCAAGCGCAACACGATCCTCGTCGGCGCGCTTTCGCTCCCGGCAATACAAGCCGCGCTCAAACGCGCGAACGTAAGCGCGCCGCCTGATTTGGATGAAGAGGGTTATGTGCTCTCGGTCGGCGCGGATGAAGTTGTCGTCGCGGGGAAGACCGCTGCGGGGACGTTCTACGGGTTGCAGACTTTGAAGCAACTCGTGCGCGGCGACGCGCCCGGCGCGTTCATCTCCGGCGTCCAAATAGTTGATTGGCCGCAGATGCGCTGGCGCGGTCTGTCGGACGACATCAGCCGTGGCCCCGTGCCGACGGTCGAGTACATCAAGCGACAGTTGCGCACACTCGCCGCCTTCAAGATGAACATGCACTCCTTCTACATGGAGCACACGTTCGCGAGCAAGTCGCACCCGCTCATCGCGCCCGCGAATGGCGCGCTCACGCCCGAAGAGATTACGGAACTCGTCGCCTACGCGCGCCGCTATCACATCGAACTCGTCCCCGAACAGCAGACCTTCGGCCACCTGCACAAGGCTCTGAAGTTCGAGACGTACAACGAACTCGCCGAAGTGCCTCACGGCGACGTGCTCTCGCCGCAACAGGAAGGCTCTTTCAAACTCGTCGCCGATTGGTACAAAGAGATAGACGCGTTGTTCCCCGGCAAGTTTTTTCACATCGGCGCGGACGAGACGTTTGAACTCGGCGAGGGGCAGAGCCGCGAACAGGTGAAAGCGCGCGGCGTGGGCGCGGTCTATTTCGAGCACCTCCGGCGCGTGCGCGAAGTTTTGCGACCGTACAACCGCCGCCTGATGTTCTGGGGCGACATCGCGCTCAATCATCCCGAACTCATCGGCAGCATCCCGAAAGATTTGATCGTGATGAACTGGGCTTACGGCGCGCGAGAGGATTTCGCCGGGCGCATCAAGCGTTTCAAAGATGCGGGGCTTGAGCAGTTTGTCTGCCCCGGCACTTCCAACTGGAATCAGGTCTTCCCGAATCTCGACACCGCCGTCAAAAACATCACGGGCTTCGTGCGCGAAGGGCAGCGCGCGGGCGCGCTCGGCATGTTGAACACGAATTGGGACGACGACGGCGAGACGCTTTTTGAGATGACCTGGTACGGAGTCGTGCTTGGCGCGGCGGCTTCCTGGCAGGAAGGCGAACTCGACGTTCAGCAATTTGAACGCAACTTCGACTGGGCGTTCTTCCGCCGCGACGGCGAAGAGTTTGTGCGCGCCCTGCGCACGCTCGGCGGCGTCAACGCAACGCTCGGCATCAGCACGAGCAACCCGGTGTTCTGGCAGGAGCCTTTTACGAACGCGTTTCAGGAACGCTCGCGCGCGTTGAAGGAGAAGACGCGCGAGATGCGTCTTGCCGTCGAAGACGTGGAAACGACGATGGTGCGCAAAGGGGGAGAGGCCAGACGCAATCGCGCGATGATCGCTTCGATGCGTTTCGCCGCGCAGCGTTTGAATCATCTGGGGCGGCGCATGCAGGTCGTCGAACAGTTCAGCCGCGATTACTGGCAGGCTTACTTGAATCTGGGCGACCGGCGGCAGGTCAACCGTCTCCGGCGTCATCACGGAGCGATCTACAACAGCCTGCGCGAAGTGGCCGAGGAGTTGACGGAACTCAAGGCCAGCTACCGCGAACAATGGCTCGCGGAGAACCGTCCCTACTGGCTCGATAGCGTGCTGGCTCGCTACGACCTCGCGGTCGCGACGTGGCTCGGCAAGAGCAAGGCTTTGGAAGAAGCCATGCGCGAATACAACGAGAGTTCGACGCTGCCGAATCCCGAAGAGTTCGGCCTCGGCTCGCGCCCCGAACAGCCGAAATAAACGAAGGCTCTCTTCCTTTGCGTCTTTGCGTGAGACTTTTGCTCGTCAAAGAATAAACCTCACGCAAAGACGCAAAGAAGAAGTTGTAAGTTGTTAGGAGTTGAATGATGGACACCTCCGACGAGTATCGAAGCGGCGGGCAAGGGGCGGGGCGTCTGCTGTCGCTCGACGTGTTTCGCGGCCTGACCATCGCCGGGATGATCCTCGTCAACAATCCGGGACCGAGCGGCAGCGTCTATTGGCCGCTCGAACACGCCGCGTGGCACGGTTGGACGCCGACCGATCTCGTCTTCCCGTTCTTCCTCTTCATCGTCGGCGTCTCCATCACGCTCGCCTTTGCGCGCCGCGTCGAACAGGAAGGAGCGTCGCAGCGCGATCTCTACTGGAAAATCCTGCGCCGCACCGTGCTCATCTACGCATGCGGCTTCCTCCTCGCGGGTTTTCCGTTCTTCAACTTGTCAACCATCCGTCTCTCCGGCGTGCTCCAACGCATCGCGGTCTGCTACTTCTGCGCCGCCCTTATCTTTCTCAAAACAAGCTGGCGCACGCAGAGTTTGATCGCCGTCGGGCTGCTCTTGAGCTACTGGGGCGTGTCCGTGCTCGTCGCCGCGCCGGGATTTGCCGCAGGGGATTTGAGCAAAGAAGGCAGCCTCGCTTCGTTCGTTGACCGCGCGGTGCTCGGCAATCACATCTGGAAAGGCGGCGGGCGGATTTACGACCCCGAAGGACTCCTGAGCACCATCCCCGCGATTGCGACGACGCTCTCCGGCGTGCTCGCCGGGCACTGGCTGCGCGCGCGGCGCGAGGCTTACGAAACGGTGGCGGGGCTGTTTGTCGCGGGCGTCGCGTGCATCGTCGCCGGGTGGATGTGGAACTCGTGGCTCCCGATCAACAAGGCTCTATGGACGAGTTCCTACGTCGTCTTCACGACAGGCATGGCTTTGCAACTGCTCGCGCTTTGCTACTGGCTCGTGGACATCAAGCGAATCAAGCGTTGGGCGTTGCCGTTCATTATCTTCGGCACGAACGCGCTCGCGGTCTTCGTCCTATCGGGACTCGCGGCGCGCCTGATGAATCTCTGGAAGACGACGCGCATGGACGGCAGACAGGGCAACTTGCAGACCTACCTCTACGAACACCTCTTCGCCTCCCGGCTCGCACCCGCCGACGGCTCGCTCCTCTACGCGCTTCTCTACGTGCTCATCTGGCTCGGCCTGATGGCGATTCTTTACCGGCGCAAAATTTTCATTAAAGTCTAGCGAGGCGTGAGGAAGTAGGCGTAGTAATTCGTCGCCCCGATTCGTTGCCAGCCGTCCGCGTTGTTTGCCCACTGCGGGATTCCTTCGGCCACGACGACCTTCGCGCCCGTGCGCGTGAAAGTTTCGATGACTTGACGTTTCAGCGCGGCGTCGGCAGCCCAGAATTTTTCCACGTCGCCGCCCGTGCGTGTGGAAATCTCCGCGACGACGCGCACGCGCGCCAGACGCGGCCACGCGTTGAACATCGCGTTGCCGATTGAAGCGACGCCGTCGCCGCGCGCCACGCCCATCCTGCCCAACTCGTCTGCCACCTGCCATTGCACGTCCTCGCGCCCCAACGCAGCAGTGCGCCCCGGCGCGAGATCGCGTAGCGTCGAATAAAGCTCGCGCGAACTGTAGTAGCCGAGCGAGAGCGTGAACATGGCGAGCGTGACGAAGACGAGCGCGGCTGTGAGTCGCTTCGAGTCCTTCGAGCGCGGCAGGCGCAGAGCGGCGAAGAGGCTCATGCCGATGATGACGACGAAGGGCGCGAAGTATCTCTGCTCGAAGTGGACGAGCATGTAGAAGGAGGACGCGACGAGCGCGGGCAGAAGCAGAAACCAGTAACTTGCCGCGTCGCGCACGAGACGGCGGAGACTCCGGCGGCTCATGTAAAAAAGGATGAAGAGGCAGGCGAGGATTGCGCCGGGGAAGAACCTGTAGAACATGAACTGGTAGGCCAGCAGGACGTTTCGCGCGACGGCCTTGAGTTGCCCGATCACGCTCGCGCGCGTCCGCACGCCTTCATACCAGTAGGTCGGGTCGTACCAAGGCGGATACGTGCCCGCGACGGGCGAGCCGAATTCATAGACAGCGGGCGAGTCGAGGAGTTTGCGCGTGGGGTGTGCGGGCGTGCCGGTCGCGCCCCCGCGCGTACCAGCCGCGTCGCCCTGCCAGTGGATGAAGGGCGTCGTGCGGTTGACGTGCCAGGCGTAGTTGAGCCGCGCGGTGTCGCCAATCGTGAGGCGATGCTTGGCGCGCGAGAGGGCGGCGACGAAGGGCGCGGAGACGGCGAGGAAGACGAAGAGCGCGAGCGCGACGCGCGGCACGGCGCGTCGCAGGCTGCCGTAGGCGAACAAACTCACGGCGAGGAAGACGAAGGCGAGCGGGAACATGAAAGTCTTCGACAGATAGCCGACGCCGAGCGTGAGGCCGAAGAGGGCGAAGGTGAGCCACCCGGCGCGGCGCGTGCGTATGCGTAGCAGGAGCGCGGAGGCGACGAAGACGAGCGCGGAGACGAGCACGTCGGGACTCGTGCGCGCGACGCGGTTCATCGAGAGCGATGTCCAGACGAAGAGCGCGTAAGCAAACGCGAGCCACGCCCACGCGGGCAACGTGTGCGAGGCGTGCCATGCGTGCGAATCAGTTTGAACATTGCCGCTGTTTGCCGTCGAGCCGGTTTGAACGTCGCTGCGGTTTGCCGTCGAGTTAGTTTGTGCGTCAG
>DASYMM010000177.1:0-2413 GCA_036009085.1 Pyrinomonadaceae bacterium
TTTGCCCTCTTTACCTTTTAGTTAATTCATGGCTCTTCGAGATCGCTGAGCGAATCACGATCTTTTAGAAGCTCGAACACAGCTCTCTCCTTCATCTGTACGTCTGGCTTTAGGGATAGCGCACGACCGCCGTGCCGAAATCGGGCAGCGGGATGAAGCCGGTCTCTGCGGGGACGGGCGCGAACCGTCCGGCCTTCCAGTCGCCTTTCGCCTGCTCGATGCGCTCTCTCGAACTGGAGACGAAGTTCCACCAGATGTGACGCGTGCCGTCCAAGGGTGCGCCGCCCAGAAGCATCAGGCGTGCGGAGGCAGACCCCTTCGCGCAGAAGATGATCTCCGCTCCCGGCTTGAAGATGAGAAGTTGACCGGCGGTGTAGGTTTCGCCGTCGGGGAGCAATTCGAGCGTGCCCGCGACGACGTAAGCCGCACGCTCCTCTTGCTCGGCAGGCAGTTGGAGGCGTGCGTCTCTCTCAAGTGCGACATCGGCATAGAACATCTCGGAGAATGTTTGGACGGGAGAACGCGCGCCGTAGAGCGAGCCGCAGATGAGGCGCACGTGTTTGCCTTCGCCTTCGACGGACGGTAACTCGCCTGCCCCGTGGTGCGCGAAGGCCGGTTCGACCTCCTCGTCGCGCGTGGGAAAGGCGACCCATGTTTGAATCCCGAAAAGCTCGGAGCCGCTCTGGCGCATCTCTCGCGGAGTGCGCTCGGAGTGCGCGATGCCGCGCCCCGCAGTCATCCAGTTGACCTCTCCGGGGCGGATGGTTTGAACGGTGCCGAGGCTATCGCGATGCAGCAGTTCGCCCTCGAAGAGGTAGGTGACGGTGGCGAGTCCGATGTGCGGGTGCGGGGCTACGTCCAGCCCCGCGCCCGACTTTAAAATCTCCGGCCCCATCTGGTCTAAGAAGATGAAAGGGCCTACCATGCGTCTGCCGATGGCGGGGAGTGCGCGCCTGACTTTGAAGCCGTCAACCAGTTCGCGTGCGCGCGTGTTGATGATCTTCTCGATGACGCCGTGTGCCGGGTCGGGTTGCTTTTGCGTCGCGTCCGACTTCATTGGTTGCTCCTCACAGTAACCGGACGATGTGGAGATGAAGTTATCAGCAGAACAGCACACGCGTGCAGCCGCAGAGCGATCACGTGCAGGGTCATGCGGTTCATTGCTGACTCTTCGTGCGGTGGCGAAACTAGCAGCATTGCTTTGCATATTCAAGGGGAGCTTCGGGCGCGAAAATATTTCCGCAAGACATTGTAGTCGGGTAATAAAAAGAGTAATAAAGGAGCAATCGAACCAGTCATGCTTCACGCAACGCTCGACGCTTTCTCTGAGCCGGATGGCGAGATACAACGCAGTCTCTTTTATTTTGGAAGCATCGGTGCCGGTCATGTAACCCGACGGAGGTGAGATGATGAACGAAGAGTCTGAAGATCAAGAGACGGCGGAAGAGTTGCCGCCTCAACTGGCGAGCGAGGATCGCATCGAGGCCAAGATAGACAGAAACCTGAGAGATTCTTTCCCGGCGAGCGATCCGCCCGGCTGGACGCTCGGAGTGGAACGGCACGGCGCGGATGAGGAAGCGGAAGACGCAGGCGACCCGCCCACGCAATCGTCGAAAGGGAGACGCTGAATGAAGCTCTCGAATCGGCGACGCGTGCGGGGCGTTCGCGCTCTTCCTGCGCTCAAGCTCTCTTTGCTCGCCACGCTCGTCTGTTTGTCGCAGGCCGCGCCCGTTGCGGCGCAGCAACCTGCGCCGGAATTGCTCTCTCACGACGAACTCGTCCGGCTGTACGAGCAGGAGACGCCGCCCGCCGAGTTGCAGGAGAAGTTGCGGCGTTTGCTGACGACGCCTTTCGTCAGCAATGCTGCGTCGGCGCGCGGCGTGCGACCGCTCTTGCCGGTCGCGCCGAAGCTCGGCAATTTCCTGCGCGTGGTGCAGTGGAACATCGCGCGCGGGCTTGAGTACGACGCGATCAAGAGCGCGTTTACGGACGCCGCGAGCTTCGCCAAATTACTAAACTCGACCGCCTACCCGCGTCGCAGCGAGAAGCGGAAAGTCGTCCTCCAACAGGTCGCGCTTTTGAAGCAGGCGGACGTGGTTGTGCTCAACGAAGTGGACTTCGGGATGAAGCGCACGGGCTATCGCAACGTGGCTGCGGATTTGGCGTCGGCGATGGGGATGAATTACGCCTACGGCGTGGAGTTCGTGGAGGTTGACCCGATTGCGCTAGGCGTCGAAAAGTTTGAGGAACTAAAACCGGAAGACCGCGCCCAACTCGCGAAGGAGATCAGCATTGACCCTGCGCGTTATCGTGGCCTGCACGGCACGGCCATCTTCAGTCGCTTCCCTTTGGAGAACGTCCGCATCGAACGCTACGAGCACCAGCCGCACGATTGGTACGAAGACGAGTTGAA
>DASYMM010000178.1:0-3034 GCA_036009085.1 Pyrinomonadaceae bacterium
GGGTGCTCTTCGACGCGCGCCGACGCAAGTTTCGCTTCTACGCCGTCGCCCTCTGGACGCTCGCCGCGTTCGCCTCAACGCTCATCGTCTTCCCCCTCTACCTCGTCGCGCGCCTCTTCATAGGAAAGCGCGTCGCGACGCCGCACCCGCTCGAAGCGACAACTTCGCACGCAGACACAAAGGCCGACGACGCTCCGGCACGTGCGTCAATTTCCGACGGCGCGGACGAGCAAAGCCGCGACGGGTTGCCGGAAGAAATCGTCGCGCCCTCGGAAGAAACCCGCGCCCCTCTCCGCTGGCGGCGCGAACTCGCGCTGCCGCTCCTCTACGCGCTCGCGCTGCTCTCCTTCGGCGCGCTCCGTTTTTACCGCGACTATCACAGCTTCGAGGCGCATCTGTCGCGCGCCGCCAACGCGCGCCTGCTCAACCAACGCGCCGCCGCCATACGCGAATACCGCGCCGCCCTGCGCCTCTCCGACGACGCTCACACGCACAAACTCCTCGCCGTCCAACTCGCAGAAGACGGGCAAACCGAAGCCGCCCTCGCCGAACTGCGCGCCGCCGAACGCGCCGGAGGCGACGACGACGCGCTGCTTCCCTATCGCATCGCCCAAACGCTCGACGCACTCGGCCGGCGGGCGGAAGCCGACCTCGAATATCAAAAGCTCACGCAGGGCAGTTTGTGCGCCCTCCCTTCGCCTGACGCGCTCTGCGCCGAAGCGTCCGCACGCGTGCAACAAAGGCAAGGCGAGTTGTCGCAGTAGAAGCCGGAGATGTGTGTTTAGCGTTAGCCGAATCGCAGGGAGGAAGATGAGCGGCTTTCGCATTCGTCGGCGCGGCAGCTATAGACGGCGTGATCCGGCGCGTTATTCCGCGCTCAAGACCTGCCGGATCGTCTCGCTGATCTCTTTGGCCGGTTGCTTGGTGGCGACGGGTTTTTGCGGGTTGCGCCAGTTGTCTAGAATGGCGACTTTGTGCGAGCAGGCGACGGTGCAGAGCGGCGCGCAGGGTTTCTCCGCGTTGTACTCGCGACGGAAATCTTCCATCGTGTAGTCGGCGAGCGGGATGCCGGGATAGCCGCGCTGCTGCGAGCAATAGTGCACGAGTCCGTCTTCGCAGATGTAGAGATAGCGCGCCCCGGCGCGGCACTTCCAATCGTTCGCACGTCCGGCGGCCAGATTGTCTTGAAACCAGCCGAGCCGCGCGTATTCCTGTTTGCCTAGCCCTTTCAGTTCGCGATAGACGCGCTGCTCCACGTCGGCCAGCGGCTTCAAAATTCCCTGCCCGTCGTGGATGACGCCGACCGTGGTGGAGAAGCCGAGTTCGCGCGCGCGCCGCCCGATGACGAGCGCGTCCGCAGGGTTCTTGATGCCGCCGCCGATCACGGAGTTGATGTGGACGTGGAAATCCGAGTGCTCCGCGAGCCACTGCAAACGCTTGTCGAGCAACTTCAGACTCTTCTTCGAGATTTCGTCCGGCTCCACGTTGTCAATGCTGATCTGTAGATATTCCAGACCGGCTTCGTTGAAGCGTCTGATCTTTTCGGGCGTGAGATAAAAACCGTTAGTGATGAGACCGGCGATCATGCCGCGCTTTCGGATATGCGCGACGATCTCGAAAATTTCCGGGTGCATCATCGGCTCGCCGCCGGAGATGGGGACGATGGAAGTTTTCAGGTCGGCGAGTTTGTCCAGACGGCGCAGCATCTCTTCCGTCGGCACGTGCTGCGAGAAGTCGTCGTACTCGTTGCAGTAGGCGCAGGCGAGATTACAGCGGCGCATGGGGATGACATGCGCGAGCACCGGATGGTTCGGCGACAACAGACCGCGCGCAATGAAGTTGACCTCGCGCGCTTTGAGTTTAAGGAAACTGCTTCTCTTCATCTTGCCGTGTGACTGAAAGACTACGCGCTTCGTGCGAAATTGCCCCCCCCGCCGCCGCGCGCTCTGCTCCTGACTCTGAAACTTGTGGGAGAAGATACGAAATCTATGCGCCGGAACGCAAGAAGACCCGGCGCGTTTCGGCGCGACGCACAGTAGAAACAACAAAGGGTTCCGGTCTTCAAGGAGAGCCAGAACCCTTTGGCTTGATTAGTGTTCGGAAACTTAGCCGCGAACTTTCTTGATGTCCGCGCCGAGGTCAACTTTAAACTCGCTCTTCGAGACCTGCGCGTTGCGCTGGACGTTCATCAGGCGCACGGTCGTCGCGTCGCCGTTCTTCTCGACCACTTTGGTCTGGACGGGCATGCCGTTGTCGTCAACCCACATTTCCGCGTAGCTGTAGCGCGCGCCGCCCTTGGGCACGAGTTTCACGTGCGTCGTCTGCACGCCGCCCCAGAGCGTTTCGGTATAGACGTTCTGCGTGTCATACGCGCTCGCCAGTTGCGACTTGGTGGCGTCCAAACCGAAGCCGAGCACGCTCGACACCTTGTTGCGGTTCGAGTTGGCGTCGCCGACATAGGCCATCTTCATGCGCGGACGCAGAAGCGTGTACTTGCCGTCGGCCACCGCGAGCGTCTCCTGCTGCGGACGCTGCCAGTCAATGCGCACGTAAGCGTTTTGTCCCGCACCCGGCAGATAAATCACCGTGCCGGTCTGTTTATCGCTGTCTTTCAGTTGCGCGTTGTACTTCTCCATGCTGATGCCGGCGCGCATGCTGCGTAAATCGCGGCGATTGCGCTCCATCTTGGAGAAGATGGAACTGACCAAGCCCGCGCTCTGCGCGCTGGCCTTCGAGGGGGTGTAGGAAAACGCAACGATGGCTGTTAAAACTACTGCGAGGCCAAGCGTCAAGTATCTCTTCATGCAAACTCCTTCAAAAATTAGGGGGAAACTTCGCTAATTTCAAGTGCGCCCGGCTCAAAATCCGAGCGATTATAAAGAAAGCCTATTCTATGTCAACCTCGTAGGCGACGATTTGGCCGCCTGCGCCCCGGACGGGGTTCATCCCTCTGACCCGCACATCGGCGCGATTCGTCACACTTTGCACGCGCCTCGTAACCTCTTCTGTGTCGGGATTTGCCGGAGAATTTTCG
>DASYMM010000179.1:0-4305 GCA_036009085.1 Pyrinomonadaceae bacterium
CCCCGCCCCCTCTTGCGACAAGCTTACAATCGCATTTAATATCAACTTAATTAGTCGGCTTCACCGGGAAACACGAGCCGCATTCTGATTCGGTGCCCGCGAACCAGGCACTGTACCGCGCGAGCACGCCTGTAAGCTGGAACTTGCACGCAATCTTCCAGTCAAACTCGACGCAGACACTTTTATAAATTTCTAATTAACTGAACATAAGTTGCAGCGGTTTAAGTAAAGTCGTCGGGAAATTCAGCCCGAGAACCAAATGAGCACGGTGATGCATCACCGACCTTCATTCAATTCTCACCCGCTCGCGCTTCTGGCGGCGGCTTTCGCTGCCGGAATCCTGCTCGCGCATTTTTCAACTCTCAATCTTCGCCCGACTCTCGGCGCAAACGCGTTCTGCACCCTGCTCGCGCTCGTCGCCTTCAAGCAAAGACAAGCGAAAATCGCGACGATGTGCTTAGTGCTCGCTTTCGTGTGCACGGGTGCGGCGTGCGCTCTGGTCGAGCGGGAGAGCGTGGGCGCGGAACGCGTGCGGCGGCTGTACGAAGAGGGGCGCGTCGCTTCGGGCGATCCGGTGGAGGTGACGGGCGTGGTCGTGCGTGCGCCGGAGTTTGCGCCGGACGGGTTTTATCTCACGCTGCGTGCGGAGAGCGTGCGTGTGCGTGGGGCGGAGCGGATGGCGGCGGGCGCGGTTGAGTTGTTTGCGCCTGTGGGCGATGCGGGGGCGCGTTTGGAATATGAAGGGTTGGAACTGCGGCGCGGGGCGCGTGTGCGCGTGCTGGTCGCGCTCGAACGCGCGGAGCGGTTTCGTAATCCGGGCGGCAGTTCTTTGACGGAATTCTTGGAGCGGCGCGGGATTGACGCGGCGGGCACGATCAAGAGTCCGTTGCTCGTGGAGCGTCTGGACGACGAACGCGTGCTTGTGCCGCTCGTGTGGCTGGACGAGTGGCGCGAACGCCTGCGCGTGCGGATGTCGGAACTGTTCACGGCGGAGACGGCGGGCGTGTTGCAGGCCGCGCTGCTCGGCAATCGTTACGGGTTGTCGCGCGCGAGCGCGGAGCGTTTTCGCGAGGGCGGCACGTTTCATGTGCTAGTGATCAGCGGGCTGCACATAAGTTTTATCGGCGGCCTCGTGCTGCTCCTGATGCGGCGTTTGATGCCGCACCGTCGTGCGTGGCAGGTGGGCGTGTCGTGCGTCGTGTTGTGGGCTTACGCCGTGGGGGTCGGGGCGGAGGCTTCGGTGGTGCGCGCCGCTTTGATGTTTACGTTGGTTGCGCTCGCGCCCATCGTCGGGCGGCGCGGGGCGACGCTCAATGCGCTCGGCGGCGCAGCGCTCGTGCTGCTCACGCATCGTCCCGCAGAGCTTTTCGACCCGTCGTTTCAACTCACGTTTCTGTCGGTCGTCGGCATCGTCGCGCTCGGTTGGCCGCTTGTCGAACGCCTGCGCGAAGTCGGGGCGTGGCATCCGACGCGCGCGACGCCGTATCCGCCCGTCTGCCCTCGCTGGTTTCGCATGCTCGGCGAGAGCCGGTTTTGGAGCGAGCGCGCGTGGCGGCGCGAGTTGGAGCGAAACGTCTATAGCTATCGTCTCTTCAAGACGGGCGCGGGGCGCAGGCTTGAGCGTTGGCGCGTGCAGCGCGTGTGGCGTTACGCGTTCGTCGCAATGCTGGTTTCGGCGAGCGTGCAGTTGATGCTGCTGCCGTTCTTCGTCGTCTATTTTCATCGCGTGTCGCTCGCGTCGGTGCTCTTGAATATCTTCGTCGGCGCGTTGATGGCTGCGGCATCGCTCGGCGCGCTCGCGGCGATGCTGCTCGCGACGCTGAGCGCGCAGGCTGCCGCGCCGCTCGTGTGGCTCGTGGAGTGTTTGAACTGGCTGATGGAGCATAGCGTCGAGCCGTTCGCGCGAGCGGGCGTCGCGTCGCTCAGGCTGCCGGAATACACAGGCCGCGCCGCGCTCGTTTATGTTCTCTACTACGTGCCGCTCGCCGTCCTGCTCGCGAGCCTCGCGCGCTGGCGACCTTTGCAGCCGGACACATCTTCAACGGACGAAAAAGACGACGATGCGCGCCGACGCTTCATGCGGCGACTCCTCACGCAGCGACGACTCATGCTGCGACTCGCGTGGGCGTGCGGCGCGGTCTGTCTCTGCCTGATCGTCTGGCACCCGTTCAGCGCGGGGCGCGCCGCCGGGGGGCGTCTGCGGCTCGATCTGCTCGACGTGGGACAGGGCGACGGCGCGCTGTTGACGTTTCCCGATGGCTCGACTTTGTTAGTTGACGCGGGCGGGCGCGCGAGATTCGATGCGACGCGAACCGGCGCGGCGGAAGATGCGACTACGGCGTCGCCGTTCGAGCGCGACGGGCGCGACATCGGCGAAGCGGTCGTCGCGGAATACCTCTGGTGGCGCGGGCTTGAAAGCGTCGATTATATTCTCGCCACGCACGCGCACGCCGATCACATGAGCGGCTTGAACGACATCGCGCGTAATTTCAAAGTGCGCGCCGCGCTCTTGGGGCGCATCGCGGGAGACGAAGCGGAGTTCGCGCGCTTCGCGGAGACGCTCAGGCGCGAGCGTGTGCCCGTGGAACTTGTCGGGCGCGGCGACCGGCTAAAGTTCGGCGCGGTGACCGTGGATGTCCTCTGGCCGCCGCGCACAACGGAAGACAGCGCGGGAGGTGAGCGGCAGGCTTTATCGGAGAACGACGCTTCTCTCGTGCTGCGCGTGCGCTACGGCGCGCGTGTGTTTCTGTTGACGGGCGACATCGAGCGCGCGGCGGAAGACGCGCTCGTCGCGGCGGGCGACGCGCTGCAAAGCGATGTCGTGAAAGTGGCGCATCACGGCAGCCGCACTTCCTCTTCGGAGTCGTTCATCGCGGCGACAAGTCCCTCGGTCGCCGTCGTCTCGGTCGGCAACGCGTCGCCGTTCGGCCACCCGGACGCCGGTGTCGTCGCACGCTGGCGCGCATCGGGCGCGCAGGTTCTACAGACCGGACGACGCGGCACTGTAACCATCAGCACCGACGGGCGGGATTTGCAGGTGGAGACTTACGCGCGTGAATGATGCGTGCGAAAGTTGGAGGCGGAAGCTTGAAACTGAGTAGTCGCCGGCAACGCTACGTTGAATCAATTTGGTCGAACGGATATATTGCTGTCGGCTGATGCGCGCGTCAGTTAATTAAACAGGTGTGGGAAGGGCAGGGAGGGAGCATGCCAGAATCAGGGACGGCGGACACGTCGCCGCTTTATGACGAACGCCCTTGGGGATCGTTTACGGTGCTCGACGAGGGCGAAAATTTTAAGGTCAAGCGTATTGAAGTGTTGCCGGGGAAGCGTCTGAGTTACCAGCAGCACGCGCAGCGCGCGGAGCACTGGATGGTGGTGGCGGGCGCGGGCTTGGTGACTTTGAACGACGAAGAGATCACCGTGCCGGCGGGCGAGACGATTGACGTGCCCATCGGCGCAAAGCACCGCATCGAAAATCCGGGCGCGGAGAAATTGGTCTTCATCGAAATTCAACGCGGCGCGTATCTCGGCGAAGACGACATCGTGCGCTTCAGCGACGACTTCGGACGCGCAGGAGAGTAAGTTTCAGGTTTCAGGTTCCGAGTTTCAGGTTAAGAAGACGTGTCTTGAACCTGAAACTCGGAACCTGAAACCTGAAACTTATTAGGCGCGGGGCGTTGAAAGCGAATGGGTCAGTTGGTGACGAACGGGCGCAGCGACTCGAAGCGTCGCTGGCTGATGCCGCGCACGATGATGAGATGCTCGACGCGGCGAAACGCGCCGTGGCGTTCGCGATGTTCGATGATGCGCGCCGCGAGTCCAGTCCCTATTCCCGACAGACGCTCCAACTCCGCGCGCGAAGCCGTGTTGATGTTGATGCGCGTCGTGGCGGTCGGAGTCGGCGCGGCGTGCGCTGCTTCGGATGTGGTGAGACTCCGCACCACTCCTCCTGCGCCTTGGCGGGGCAACTTAACACACGCAGAGACGCACGCGAAGGCGAGCGCGTAGCAGAAGAACACAAGCGGGACAGATCGCACGCGGCACATCAGAAAAAGGCTGCGACCGTAGCGGCGGGCTTCAAAGCGTTGACTGAACACGGCTTTAACTGCCTCTGAAACAGGAATGGCAAACTTTGCCGCGAAGATGTGCAAAA
Organism: Pyrinomonadaceae bacterium; assembly: GCA_036009085.1. Lineage (GTDB taxonomy): Bacteria > Acidobacteriota > Blastocatellia > Pyrinomonadales > Pyrinomonadaceae > JAIVJZ01. The sequence continues at coordinate 4,157 of DASYMM010000179.1, forward strand.
TGCTAGAAGTCTAAAGTTGTCAGGAACTTGTAACGCCAAAACCCGTTTTTTCCACAGGCTTTTCCACAGATTCTGTGGAAAAGTCAGCCTGACGATTTTAGATTTTAGATTGCGGATTGAAAGCAGAGCGGATAGCGAAGCTGTCTCTT
>DASYMM010000180.1:0-10988 GCA_036009085.1 Pyrinomonadaceae bacterium
CGCGGACGGTTCCCCGCATGCTTGGTGTGCGACGGCGGGCGGCGGGTTGTTGCGCGCCGCTCTGGTCGAGGGCGTCGGGCGCATCGTCTCCCGACTCGACGCCGAACAGGGCTTGGCGTCGGCCAACGCCTTCGCGCTCCTGCGGCTTGAGACGGGCGCGACGGGCGGCGCAGACGGAAACGAAGTAGGCGTGAAGGGAAACGAAGAGTCTTCTCTGTGGCTCGGCACGAATCGCGGCCTCGTCAGCTACACGCCGGGCGCGTCGCCCCCGTCGCTCACGGTGACGCGCCTCCTGAGTGCCCGCCTCCACCACGCGGACGAGTTGCGCGCTGGTATAGGGTTGCCCTACCCGCAAAACAATCTCACGCTGGAATTGGCCGCGCTCGGCAGCCGCACCTTCCCCGAACAATTTCAATACGCCTTCACCCTGCGCGACGCACAGGGACGGGAGATCAAGCGCAAGCTCTCGAACGACGGTCAACTGCTGATGGAAAATTTGACGCCGGGGAGCTACCGCGTCGAGGCGCGCGCCTTCACGCAAGACCTCGTCGCCTCCGAGCCGCTCGCGTTCGCGTTCACGGTCGGGCGCGCGCCGTTCCCGTGGACGACGACGATGCTCGCCGTCCTGCTCATCCTCGCTCTCGTCGCCCTCACGTGGGGCGCGGTGCAGAATCGCAAGATCGCGCGCACGAGCGACGCGCTCGCCGAAGCGCATCACGAACTCGCAGGCGCGCGCCTCAATCTCGCCAACGAAGCCGAGCGCGAACGCCGGCGCATCGCACGCGACCTGCACGACCAGACGCTCGCAGATTTACGCAGCCTCCTGCTACTCACAGACCAGATGCCCGCGAGCAGCGGCGGCGCGAAGAACGAAGGAGACGTTGGATTCGACCCGTCGGTCTTCCGTGCGGAGATCGAAGCGGTGTCGAACGAAATCCGGCGCATCTGCGAAGACTTAAGCCCGTCCGCGCTCGATAACGTGGGGTTGGCCGCCGCGCTCGAATGGGCGATCTCGAACGCCGTGGCGCACCTGCCCGCGCCGCAGAAATTTGAATACGAGTTCGTGTGCGACGAAGATTTGGACGAGCGCGCGGAGTTTGAGACGGGAGCGCGAATGCAGATTTATCGCATCGCACAGGAGGCCATCAGCAATATCTGTCGCCACGCCGCCGCCACGCGCGTCAGTTTTACGGTCAAACTCGACGAAGCGGGCGACCTCATCCTAAAACTCGAAGACAACGGAACCGGCTTCAACCCCAAGGACAGGGGAGTGAAGACCGGACGCGGCCTCTCCGGCATTCGCGCCCGCGCCAGTCTGATCGAAGCAGACGTTTCCTGGAAGCGCAAAAACGGCGGCGGCACTGTGTTCACGTTACGCAAAGCCCGGTCTGCCGTAGCGTCGCGCGCCGCGCTACAGTAGCTTGTGCCGGGTTATGTGTTACTCTACTCTCGCTTCTCTGCGGAGCCAGCCGAAAATGTAAGCTGACGGGTCAGATCAGGTCGGGAGATTACATGTGTGCCAGCGCACACATTCTGCTATACTCCCCTCCGAAAATTCACCGCTCGACATTAGGAGCGAGTTCTCCCAACTCCCCTAAGTGCCGTCTGTTGTTTATTCCGGCCAACAATTCTAACTAAAAAGTATCGTCTTGTTTCTCGAAGGAGAAGTAAATCTTGAAAATCCTGTTATATAACCCTGACAACGGCGTGACGCGCAATTTCATGCCGCATCTCTGGATGTTTTTGCTGCAAACGCTCACGCCCCCCGGCCACGAAGTTTTGCTCGTTGACGGCAACGCCCACGCGATGAACGAGGAAGAACTCGTCGCCTACATACGCGAAAAAGAGATCGGTCTGGTCGGCATCGGCGCGATGACGCGCATGGTGGCGAAAGCCTATCGCATGGCCGACGCAGTGCGCGCCGCCGGAGTGCCGGTCGTGATGGGCGGGCCTCATGTGACCGAATGCCCCGACGAAGCATTGGGACGCGACGGCGGCACGCGCCACGCCGACGCCGTCGCCCTCGGCGAAGCCGACGAGACGTGGCCGCGCATCGTGGAAGACGCCGCGCGCGGCCAACTCCAAGACATCTACCTGCCCGTTGACGCGGAAGGGAAGGACAAGAAGCCGAGCCTGCAACCCTACCCGCTCATCCCCTGGGAGACGCTCGACCTGGATCAATTCAACCTCGTGCCGAAGATCGCGCGCCCCTTGCTCGAACGCATGGGCGGCGGTTGGGGCACGTTCCGCGTGATCCCGATTGAGTCCGGGCGCGGCTGTCCTTACGGCTGCGAGTTCTGCACCGTCACCGGATTCTTCGGCGACTCGATTCGCTTCCGCTCGAACGAGTCAGTGGTTGACGAAGTGCTCCGCCTCAAAGCGCGTGCGCGCAAAGACGGCGGGCAGGTCGCGGTCTTCTTCATTGACGACAACTTCGCGATCAACGTCAAACGCACGAAGTCGCTCTTGCGCGACATAATCACTGCAAACGCGCAGGTGCCCTGGGTCGCACAGATCAGCGCGAACCTTTTGAAGGACGAAGAACTCGTTGACCTGATCGCCGAGTCGGGCGGCAAGTGGGTCTTCATCGGAATGGAATCAATTGACCCGGCGAACATGGCGGACGTGAACAAGAATTTCAGCAAGCCCGGCGAATACGGCGCGGTCTTGGAGCGTCTCGCCGCACGCAACATCTACGCCATCACCTCTTTCATCTTCGGCATGGACAACGACACGCCGGGCGTGGCCGAGCGCACACTCAGAGAGATACATAGTTGGCCGCCGGGGCTGCCCGTCTTCGGTCAACTGACGCCGTTTCCCGCGACCCCTCTGTATGATCGTCTCGCCGCTTCGGGACGGCTCGCGCGCCCGCGTCACTGGATGGACTTCGCGCCCTTCGAGATGGCGCACGCGCCGCTCAAGATGACGATCAAAGAGGCGCGCAACGAAGTCAATCAAGCGTGGACAACTTCCTACAGCCCCGCGCGCAACGCCGAGGCGATGGACTTCATCAAGGACAAACCCGTCGAAGTGCGCCTCAGCCATCTGGTCGCGCGCCTCTTCTTTCGCGGCATCTATTTCCCGCAGATGAGCAAATGGGCTTGGATGCGTTTGATCGCCGATAATCGCGCCACGCTCTTCGGGCTGGTGCGCGAGGGCGCGGGCAAGTGGAACGCGGCGCGTAAGAGACGCCGCCGCGCCGTCCAGCAACCGACCGCCTAAGAGCGTCCGGCGAAATTAAACATAAAGGCACGAAGGCACGAAGAAAAACTTTAAGGGTTTAACTTCGTGCCTTCGTGCCTTTGTCTTTAATTGCCTCGCGCCGGTCGAGCCGCGTGCGGTTTTCTCGCGACACGGCGTTGGCGCGTGGTATAAAACTGCGATTCAGAACGGCGAAGGAGCATCGTTAATGAAGATCATCGTGACGGGTTCGAGCGGACTCATCGGTTCGGCGTTGGTTGCGTCGCTTCTGGCGCGCGGCGACGAGGTGACGTGTCTCGTGCGCGAGAAAAGAGACGCGCCGCGCGTAAACGGCACGAGGGAAGTTTTGTGGTCGCCGGGGCGAGGCGAGTTGAACGCGGCGGAACTCGAAGGGCACGATGCTGTCGTTCATCTCGCGGGCGACCCGATTGCGGAAGGGCGTTGGACGGAGGAGAAGAAGCGGCGCATACGCGAGAGCCGCGTGCAGGGTACGACGCTGCTCGCCGAAACGCTGGCAAAGTTGAAAACGACGCCGCGCGTCCTGCTCACGGCCTCCGCGGTCGGCTACTACGGCGACCGTGGCGAGGAAGTCTTGAACGAGAGGAGCGCGGCGGGCGCGGATTTTTTGTCGGACGTGTGCCGCGTCTGGGAAGCGTCTGCGGATGCGGCGAAGGCTTCCGGGATTCGCGTCGTGCGGCTGCGTTTCGGCGTCGTACTCGACGGCGCGGGCGGCGCGCTCGCAAAGATGCTGACGCCTTTCAAACTGGGCGCGGGCGGAAAGATCGGGAGCGGCAAGCAATACATGAGCTGGATCGCTTTGGACGATGCCATCGGCGCGATTTTGCACGCGCTCGCGCATGAAGAATTGGAGGGCGCGGTAAACGTCGCCGCGCCGCGCGCGGTGACGAACGCGGAGTTTACGAAGACGCTCGGCGGCGTGCTCGGTCGTCCGACGATCTTCGCCGTGCCCGCCTTCGCCGCACGCCTCGCGTTCGGCGAGATGGCCGACGCCGCCTTGCTCGCCAGCCAGCGCGCCGAACCGTCGCAACTCAAGGCGACAGGTTACGCGTTCAAATATCCCGAACTCGAAGGCGCGCTCCGCCACGTGCTCGGCGAGTGAGCGACCTATGAGCGCGAACATTGACACGCACCCGCGTTGGATGACCTGGACGCTCTACGCGGCGGGCGCGTACAACCTCGCTTGGGGCGCGTTCGTTATTTTGTGGCCGCTCGCCTTCTTTCGTTGGGCGGGGGCTGCGTTGCCGAACTATCCGCAAATCTGGCAATGCCTCGGCATGGTCGTCGGCGTCTACGGCGTCGGCTACGCGATTGCCGCGCGCGATCCGTTTCGACACTGGCCGATTGTGCTCGTCGGCCTGCTCGGAAAACTACTCGGCCCCGTCGGCTTTCTCCAAACCGCCACGCGCGGCGACTGGCCCTGGGCGCTCGGCTGGCTCAACGTCACCAACGATCTCATCTGGCTCATACCCTTCACGCTCATCCTCCTCGCGGCTTACAAAGACGCACGCCGGACGAAATGACCGCGCGCGTTTCCATGTCTTATAATTTAGGCGTGACCTGGTTTCAGCTTTTCTTGTTCTTCCTTTGTGGCTTGGTGTCTTGGTGGTGAGTTGAGAAGCAAAACCATTCACCACAAGGACGCAAAGACACTAAGGGGAAACAGAGTACAAATCACTTGAGGACTTGAACGTCGCTTCGCCAATGAAAGTCGCTTCGCAGATAAAACTCAATCGCTTCGCACGCTACGTGTGGATAGTCGTCGGGGTCAATCTGTTCGTTATCGTGTGGGGCGCATACGTGCGTGCGTCGTTTTCGGGCGACGGCTGCGGGAGCCATTGGCCGCTGTGCAACGGCGAAGTGATCCCGACGACGGGACTCGTCAAGACCCTGATCGAATTAACGCACCGTTTGACGAGCGGCGTCGCGCTGCTGCTGGTCGTCGGGTTGGTGTGGCGCGCTCGTCGCCACTTTCCACGCGGGCATGGTGTACGGCGCGGCGCGTTCTGGTCGCTCATCTTTATTTTGCTTGAAGCGTTGATCGGTGCCGCGCTCGTGAAGTTCGCGCTCGTCGCCGGTAACGCTTCAATGGCGCGCGCTCTCGTGATGTCAATTCACCTCGTCAACACGTTCCTGCTGCTGGCGGCCTTGTCGCTCACCGCTTGGTGGGCGATGGGCGGCGCACCCGTGCGCTGGCGCGGGCAGGGCAAGGTCGGCGCGATCTACGCGCTCGGACTTTCAGGCACGCTCTTGATCGCTGTGAGCGGCGCGGTCGCCGCACTCGGCGGCACGCTCTTTCCCGTCAATTCTGTGGCCGAAGGAATCAGGCAGGATTTCTCTACGGCGGCGCATTTTCTGATTCGCCTGCGCGGGTTGCACCCGCTGCTCGCCGTCGGCATCGGCCTCTACGTCGTCGCCGCCGCTTCATACGTCAACACCTTCCTCCGAGTCTCCCCGCACACGAAGAGACTTACGAGCCTTCTCACGACGCTCTTCCTCGTGCAACTCGGAGCCGGTATTCTAAACTTCACATTCCACGCCCCCGTCTGGCTGCAACTCACACATCTGCTGCTGGCAGACCTCTTCTGGATCGCGCTCGTCTTGACCGCCGCCGCCACCCTCGCGCAGACGGACGCGACGCCGGAGACGCTTGAGCAACTCAACCTCCGCACGGCGATGGAAACTTAAAGCGCGTCTCAAAACTTCTACACCTCTTTTTCTTTGCGCCTTTGCGTTAGTTGTCTTCTTTCTAAAAAAGAAATCTCACGCAAGGGCGCAAAGACAAGCCACATATTCGTGTCTGTAAAAATAAAACTTTCGGCTTAAATGAGAGACGCTTGAGAATGAAGAGGAGCGTCAGGGGGAATTTCCGCATTGAGCGATAGTTTAGAGCCGCAACTCGGTCTGGTCTGCATCACCACGACGGACGCCGTGCGTTACCGCGCGTTGACGCGCAAGCGTCTGCTGCAATTCGACACGCTCGAACAAAAGCGTCTGCTCCGCGAGTTGTACGCCGACAATCTCTCGCGTCTGAATCGCGCACTCGATTTTTGCAGCGAGCGCGGTCTCAAGTTGTACCGTCTCACTTCGGGGCTGTTTCCGTTCGCCGACGATGAGGCGGGCGCGGACGTGCTCGAAGAGTTTCGCGCGGAAGCGCGACGCACGGGCGAACGCGCCGCCGCGCTCGGCATACGCCTCGTGATTCACCCGGATCAATTCGTCGTGCTCAGTTCCGACTCGGAGCAGGTCGTCGCCAACAGCATCAAAATCTTGGAGACGCACGCGCATGTGCTCGACCTGCTCGCGCAGCCGCGCACGAGTTGGACGGTCATCGAAATTCACGGCGGCAAAGGCGACCGCGCGGAGCGTCTCGTCGAAGTGATCCAAAAGCTGCCCGAAGCGATCCGCACGCGACTCGCTTTGGAGAACGACGAATACGCTTACAGCGCGCAGCAGATTCTGGAAGTTTGCCGCGCGGCGCGTGTGCCGATGGTTTTCGACGCGCATCATCACGTGTGCCGCGAGAAGCTGGCGAGTTATGAAGACGAGAGCGTGGCGCATTTTCTCGCCGCCGCGCGCGAGACGTGGCCTGTGCCCGCGTGGCAACTCGTCCACATTTCAAACGGGCGGACGGCCTTTAACGACCGCCACCACAGCGATTTCATCACGGAGATGCCTTCCGCTTACGCACGCGCGCCGTGGATCGAAGTGGAGGCCAAGCAGAAGGAGTTGGCGATTGAAAAGCTGCGCCAAGAGTGGTTGGGTAAAGGAATGAGAGAGTTGCGGCAGACGGCTTAAGGTTTAGTCTGAAGTCTGAACGAACGCGCGGCCTGTATGCCTTGGAAACGGTCAAAAAGAGACTTGACAGTGACGCACACGATCAATAAAATTGCGCCCACTTGGTACAACTTAATAGGAAGCCTGTACACGCGCTTCTCTAACACTTGAGATGTGCCGCGTGCGAAGGGTCAAACACGTGACTCTCTACAGAAGTCAAGGCGACTTAAGACGCCGCTTCCGAAAATTGAACCGGAGCTTTCCGGTTCGCGAAACCGCCCCGAACAGTTTTAGCTGTCGGGGCGATGTCGTGTCCGGCCTCTGAAATTTTCACCCGACAAAACTCAGCGCACATAAATCGGGTTCGAGATGATCCACGGCTTCGCGTCGAGCGGCGCGGGGAGTTGCGGCAGGTAGCACACGACGCGATAGACGCCCGCCTCGTTCACCATCCATCCATGCAGCACGCCTTCCTTTGCTTCGCTGCTCATGACCTGACCGTTTCTATAAAGCACGACGCGACTCGGCACGGGAGTCTCCACCCCCAAGCGGACGCCCGACGAGAGCGCGATCTCGTCGCCCATCAACTTCTGCTCCGAGTCGTTCGACGCGCGGAAACGAAAGCCGCTCGCGTCGCACAGGATGTCGAACGAGACGTAGGCATGGCCGCGCGCGAGAGCGCTCAATAAATTCTCTTCGTTCAAAGGCTGCGAGCGTTCGAGGAGGACGTGCGTGCGGACGACCTGAAAGCTGCGCTCGTAAGGATCGAGCTTCAATTCGAGGAGCGGTTTGCCCGCCAGTGGCCGGAGACTGAGGCCGATGTTCGCGTGCGCGTCGTTGCCCGCGATGGCGACGACTTTGCGGCCTTCGCGTGCGGTCAGTTCGTCGAAGCGTCGCAGGTTCGCGTCGGGGCTTTGATAAAAGCGCGTCCAGAGCAGGTGCGGGTAGCTGCGGTAAGACCAGAGGCCGTCGAAGAAGAGCGAGAGGCGGTTGATATTTTTCGCGTCGGCGTGCAGGTTGTAAACCTCCATGCCGTCGAAGCCGCTCGTCTCGCGCCAACTGCGAAACGTCTCCGGGTGCGCGACGAAGACGAGTTGGCCGGCGGCCTTCGCGCGATTGATGCTCTCTTGCGTCGAAGAAGTTGCTGCTGCCGCCTCGCCGGTCGTCGTTGCCGCCGAGCCGCCGGAAGTGAGCAGGCGATCTTCTGCGGACTCGCTCGTCTCGCTGCCCTGTACGAAGAGCACGCCGCCGCGCACGCCCTTCAAAGTCAGAGCGCGCGTGTCGTAATCGCCGGACGGGTGCTCGCTCATCAAGACGAAGGCGAGACCGTTCGCTTGCGCCGCCCGCTCGATCTCCGCAAACGTGCCCGTGCTGTGCCCGCCGAGAAAAGAGTGTACGTGAATCACGCCCCTGTAGTCGGCATAAGCCGGATCGTCTCGAACTTCGCGCGCGTCGTTCAACTCCAGAATCTTCGCGTTGAGTTGGCCGAGCTTGTGGCGACGATAGATGAAGGGCGTCTGCGTCAGGAGCGCGACGAAGAGGACGACAGCCAGTAGTTTCAACAAACGTCTCATCTTGAACCGTCGCGTGACCAACGGGACGACCGCCGCGCGCACGCCGCGCAAGGCGACTTGCCGACGCCGCTGTCGCGCATCTCCGTAGGTCGTGCTCTCATCTTTCGCCTCGCCTCAATCCGCGCTCTCGAAGTCAACGGAGGCGATCTGTTCCGAGAGGCTGCGCCCGTAGACCGCGACGAGCACGTGTTCGGGATGATCCGTGTAGGCGTCGAGTCCCGCGCGGTCGCGGAAGACCGCGACGAGTCCCACGTCATACGAACGCGGCAACTTCAGCACGTCGAAGCCGACCGCGAAGCTCTCGATCTGCGGGATGAAGTTCGGCAGACGCCGCAGCCGCGCCACGTGTTCCTCGCGTTCGCTCTCGGTCGTCTCCGCCAGATATTTCCAGATTACGATGTGTGTCAGCATAGTGGTCAGCCGTCAGCCGTCAGCATCAGCGATCAGAAACCAGATGGTAGCAGTCTTTAGCTGACGGCTGATAGCTGATGGCCGGTTTTATTTGAGGTATTTATCAAACCACGCGAGCGTGCGTTCGAGCGCGTCTTCGCGGTGGCGCGGTTCGCGAAAGCCGTGGCCTTCGCGCGGGTAGCGTGCGAGCACGGTTTCGACGCCGCGCCGGCGCAAGGCCATGTACATCTCTTCGGCCTGCGTGATGTGCACGTCGTTGTCGAGTTCGCCGTGAATGAAAAGCGTGGGCGTCTCGACGGCGCGCACGTAGCGCAGCGGCGACCAACGCCACAGCAGATCATAATCGTCCCACGGGAAGCCGCCAAACTCCGCGTGGAGCAAATCCTGATAGAGAGACGTGGAGTAGAAACTGACGAGGTTCGACACGGATGCGCTCGCGACCGCCGCGCGAAAACGCGGCGTCTGCGTGATGATCCAGTTGGTCATGAACCCGCCGTAAGAGCCGCCCGTCACGCCCATGCGCGCGCGATCAATCCATGAGAAGCGGCGCAGGGCTTCGTCCACGCCCGCCATCAAATCCTTGTAGTCGCCGCCGCCCCATTCGCGCAAAGTGCCGTCGGAAAACTTCTGCCCGTAGCCGCTCGAACCGCGCGGGTTGATGAAGAGCACGGCGTAGCCGCGCGCGGCGTAGGTTTGAAACGCCGCGTTGAAACCGTAGCCGAAAGAGCCGTGCGGCCCGCCGTGAATGCTCAGGATGAGCGGGTAGCGTTCTGATTCGCGGAAGTTCAGAGGCTTCATCAACCAGCCCTGCACGTCCGTCCCGTCAAAACTTTTGAAGCGTATCTCTTGCGGTTCGACGATGGCGACGGAACGCAGAAACGCCTCGTTATGATTGCTTAAGCGACGCAAAGGGACAGCCGACGTGCCTAGCCCGTACCAAACCTCGGGCGGAGTGATCGCGTTGCCCAGCGTGAAGACGAGCGGCATCAAGTTGATGTTCGTCCCGGTGGGAACTCGCGGGGCGAGCGAAGCGACGCTGAAATTGCCGATTTGAAAAGGGCGCGCCGGACGAATTAACGGAACATCGGGCGTGTTTGGCGCGACGCGGTTCGGCGACTCGAAGACCATCCGTAAGAACTGCCCGCCGTCGCCCCAGAGCGAAAGTCTGTGCGCTTGCCGGTCGTTGAGTCTGAGACCGTAAATCGTCGTGCGCCCGTTGTCGCCCGCGAGAAACAACAGCGAGTTGCCGTCCGCCAACCAGCGCGGGCTTCGCGCACGACGATCAAGCGTGGCGGCCTGTTCGCGTCCCTTCCCGCCCGCCGCTTCGAGCACCCAGACGTGCGTGTCTTCGGCGACGCTGTCAATCGTGGTCACGTCGCGCGTCGTGGCGGTGTAGGCGATCCATTTGCCGTCGGGCGACCAAGCGGGTTCGTACTCGCAGCCGCGCGTGTTCGTCAACTGGCGCGTGCGCCCGTCGGCGGTCGAGACGGCGAAGATGTCGGAGTTGTTGACGGCTTCGGGGTCGGCTTCGTGGTTGGAGAGAAAAGCGACCTCTTCGCCGCGCGGGTTCCAGGAGAGCGCGTGGTCGTAGTATGCGCCGAAAGTGAGTTGGCGCGGCGCGGGTTCGTCAACGTCCGTGAGCCAGACGTGCGTGCGCAAGGTGTCGGAAAAGCTCGTGCGCGATTTGTACTGGATGCGATCCACGAGGCGCGGGTCGTCGCGCTTGGCGCGCGCCGCATCGCTCGTCGCGCCCGTCGCCGGCGCGCTGTCCTGCGCTTCCTCCGTCGCGTTGATGTAGGCGAGGCGGCGACTGTCGGGCGACCATGCGAAGGACTCGCCCGCGTAAGGGAGATGGTAGTTGGTCGAACGCACGGCGACGACGAAGCGCGGCTGCTGGCGTTCGCGCGGCGACATCACCCAGAGGCCGTTCTGTTCGCCGCGCGACGCGAAGAAGGCGAGCCGTCTCCCGTCGGGCGACCAACGCGGGCGCGAGACGTTCCAGTCGCC
>DASYMM010000181.1:0-5619 GCA_036009085.1 Pyrinomonadaceae bacterium
TGCTGGCAAACTACGACCCGCCCGCCGTCATGCCGCTCGTCAGAGAGATCGAAGGAATCGTGACGAAAGACTGAGACCATCGCTCCTTAACTCACAGACGAAGAGCGCGACGGAGAAGACGCATAAGCTTCTCCGTCGCGCTCTTGGCGTTTTTCCTTGCTCCCGGCGTTTTTCCTTTGTCTCCCCGGCGTCTACAATTCCGGCGCGCTTACGAATTCTCGGATGAAAGAAAAGCTTTTCCGCCTTCGTCTAACCCGAAAACTTTTATGCGCTCTGATCCGTTAAGGTAAGTTGAGTTTCCGTTAATCTCAGGTTCTCGATTCCGCCCGGCAGTTAAAAAACCATTAGGAGTTGTCGTGAAGTCTAAAATCATCTCTCTCTCTTTCCTGCTCGCCCTGCTCGTCGCCCCCGCGACTTTCGCGCAGACGCACCGCGCCTCGATTCGTGGCAGCGTGACCGACCCGAACAATGCCGCCATCCCCGGCGCGACCGTGAAACTAACGAATAAAGCCACGAATGAAATCAGGACTGTGACGACCGACGCGGCTGGCGAATACGCCATTTCATCGCTCGCGCCGGGCGCATATCTGGTGGCCGTCGAAGCGACGGGCTTCCAGCGTCTACCGCAAGAGGTCACGCTTCAGGTCAATCAGGAATTGAGATTAGACCCGGTGCTCTCCGTGGCCGACGTTAAGATTGCCGTTGAGGGCATAATGAGCGAACCCACGCCGCTGAGAAAAGACACGCCCGCGCTCGGCACCGTCATCGCCGAACGTCAGATCGCCGAGTTGCCTTTGGACGGGCGCAACTTCCTCGAACTCGCGCTGCTCGCCCCCGGCACCGCGCCCGCCGCTCCCGGCTCCGCCGGTTCCGCGCGCGGCGACTTCGCCCTGAGCGCGAACGGCGCGCGCGAAGATTCCAACAACTTTCTCTTAGACGGCGTCTATAACCTCGACCCGAAACTCAACACCTTCGGCGTGCGCCCGCCCGTCGACGGCATACAGGAGTTCGAGATTTCGACGAGCACTTACGACGCTTCGTTCGGGCGCAACGCCGGAGCGCAGGTCAACGTCATCTCGAAGTCCGGCTCGAACACGCTGCACGGCACGCTCTACGAGTTTCATCGCAACGCCGCGCTCGACGCGCGCAACTTCTTCGCGCCCGCAGACCAACCCGACCCCAAATACATACGCAACCAGTTCGGCTTCTCGCTCGGCGGCGCGATAGCGCGCGACCGCACCTTCTTCTTCGGCGACTACGAAGGCACGCGCACGCGCGAAGGCATCACGCGCATCACCAACGTCCCGACGCTCGCCGAACGCAACGGCGACTTCTCGCAGTCGCTCTTCGCGCGCCCCTTCAACCCGTTCCAGCAGCAACCGTTCACGGGCGGCGTGATCCCCGTCGAGTTTCAAAACCCGATTGGTCGCGCCATCGCCAATTTGTACCCGCTGCCGAATCGCAACGTGCCCTTCGCCAACTTCGTCTCGTCGCCAACTTCGCGCGACCGCAACGACAACTTCGACGTGCGCGTTGACCACCAATTCAGCGACGCTTCAAACTTCACCGCGCGCTACAGCTTCGGCGACCGCAACCTGTTCGACCCCTTCACCGGCGCAACCTTCTCGCTCGTCCCCGGCTTCGGCAATTTCGTCCCGCGCCGCAGCCAGAATTTGATGCTCAGCGAGACGCACCTCTTCTCGCCGAACGTCGTCAACGAAGCGCGCTTCGCTTTCAGTCGCATCGCGTCGGCGGTCACGGCGGAAGGCGAAGGCGCGAGTCTCAACCGTCAGGTCGGCTTGCCGGAACTCTCCGCGAACGCGCGCGACTTCGGACTCAGCTTCATCACCATCACGGGCTTCTCGCCGCTCGGCGACGAGTTCAACAACCCGCAGCAGAGCGCAACGAACGTCTTCCAGTTTCTCGACAACGCGACCTACGTGCGCGGGGCGCATCTCGCCAAGTTCGGCTTCGAGTTTCGCGCCATGCAGCAGAACGCTTTCCGCGACGTGCAATCGCGCGGCTTCCTCACCTTCTCCGACCGCTTCCCCTTCACCGGCAACGCGCTCGCAGACCTCCTGCTCGGCTTCCCCTTCCTCACCGGCGGCGCGCGGCTCGACAATCATCAACACCTGCGCGGCGAAAGTTACGCCCTCTATGCCAACGACAGTTTCCGCATCACGCCGCGCCTGACCATCTCTGCCGGACTGCGCTACGAATACAACTCGCCGCCCGTTGACGCGGAAGACCGCGCCAATCTCTACGACCCCGCGACGCGCACCATCTCGCGCGTCGGCACGAACGGCATCCCGCGCAGCGGCTACACGTCCGACAAGAACAACTTCGCGCCGCGCCTCGGCTTCGCCTACACTTTGAATGAATCGGGCACCACGGTCGTACGCGGCGGCTACGGCGTCTATTACGACCAGCCCGCGCTCGCGCCCGGCGAAGGCTTGTACTTCAACGCGCCCTTCTTCGACTTCAATCTCTACTTCCCGCTCGAAGGCTTGCCGCTCACGGTCAACAATCCCTTCCCAAACAACTTCCCCGTGCCGCTCCCCGACACCGCGCTCTCCTTCCAGCGCGACCTCCGCACGGCCTACATGCAGCACTGGAACGTAAACCTCCAGCAGCAACTCGGGCAGAGCCGCATGATCGAGATCGGCTACGCCGGCTCGAAGGGCACGAAACTTCTGACCGCGCGCGACATCAATCAGCCGCGCCCCTCAACTTTGCCTTTCGTCCTGCGCCCCGTCCCGCAGTTCGACGACATCAACCTCATTGAGTCGCGCGGCAACTCCAACTACCACAGCCTGCAAGTGCGTCTCCAACAACGGCTGACCGACGGCCTCGCGCTCCTGTCGTCCTACACCTATTCAAAATCCATTGACGACGCCTCGAACTTCTTCACGAGCGCGGGCGACCCGAATTTCCCGCAAGACAGCCTGAACCTGCGCGCCGAACGCGGACGCTCCAACTTCGACGTGCGCCATCGTCTCTCCACGAGCTTCTCCTACGAATTGCCTTTCGGGCAGGGTCGCCGCTTCGCCAACGACGAAGGCATGCTCACGACGTTCCTTTCCGGTTTCCAGTTCAACGGCATCGTCACCTTGCAAACGGGTCGCCCGTTCACGGTCGCGCTGCTTTCGGAAATTGACAACAGCAACACGGGTCGCTCCACGCTCGGCTTCGGCGCAAACGACCGCCCGAACGTCGCGGGCGATCCCAATGCCACGAACCGCACGCCGGAGCGTTGGTTCAACACGGGGGCGTTCGTCTTCCCGGCCTTCGGCACGTTCGGCAACGCCGGTCGCAACATCCTCGACGGCCCCGGCTATCAAAACGTCAACGCCTCGCTCTTGAAGAACACGCGGCTCTCCGAAAGCGTCAACCTCCAGCTACGCCTCGAAGCCTTCAACCTCTTCAATCATCCGAACTTCAACCTGCCCGACAACTTCCTCGGCTCGCCCACGTTCGGCCAGATTCTCTCCGCGCGCGACCCGCGCCACTTGCAGTTCGGCGCGAAGCTGTTGTTCTAAGTCTCGCGCGCATAAAATGAGGGCGGTTTAATTTCTACGAACGGGGAGGGCAAGCGCGATGGCGGACGACAAGGATAACGAATACGAGAAGACGCCGACGGCGGGCAAGGGCGGCTCGCCTGCGAGCAGCACGCCGAACGAGGAGGCGCGCGGGTCGGGCGAGGACGACGCCGACACTGCAAACTCGCGGACGCCGAAGGAGAGCAAAGAGAGTGCGGGCGGCAAAGGCGGCGGGTTACACTAGGCTGACGTTCAACCGACCATAAATATTTTTGCGGCAAATGAAAGTCGCCCGCCGGTCTTAACTAAACCGGCGGGCGACTTTCATTTACTCTATAGTTTTCTCCGTGGTTACTCCGACAGATTGTACGCGGCCATCTCGTTGCCGTTACGCACGAGCAGGCGTCCGTTGGCTAAGGCGGGCACGTTCCAGGTCTTGCCCGAAAGCGCGTTGAAGCGTGCGACTTCCGTGTAAGCCGAGGGGTCGGCTTTAACGAGCACGAGGTCGCCCGCGTCCGTCGTCACGATCAGGTGGTTGCTGGCAAGGAGCACTTGCCCGTAGCCGTAGCGCCCGCCCTTCCACTTGCGTTCGCCCGTCGCCAGATCAACGCAGGTCAGGATGCCTTCGTCCAACCCGTAGACGTGTCCGTTGTGCACGACGGGGCTGTTGAACTTCGTCTTGAGGTTGATGTTCTCCCACACCGGCTTCGTCGTAAAACTCTTGCCGCTCCCGCTCAGTTCGACGAGCGCCGCGCCTTTGCCGTAGCCCGCAGAGATAAAGAAACGATTCGCGCCGACGACGAGCGGCTGCGAGACGTTGATGCCGTAAGAGACATCCCACGGGTGCGTCCAGAGCACCGCGCCGTCCGCAGGGTCGAGACCGGCGATATGGCTCGCCGTGACAACCAGAATTTGCCGCTTGCCCGCGAGCGTAACGAGCATCGGCGACGTGTAAGAAGCACGGTCGTTCGTGGATTGCCAGACGCGCGCGCCCGTCAACTTGTTGTACGCGACGACGCCCTTGCCCGCTGTGCCGCCCGCGAGCACCACCACCTTGTCGTCAACGATGAGCGGCGAGGCGGCCATGCCCCATTGAATGTTCGACGCGCCGTTGTCCGAGATAATGTTTTTCTGCCAGAAGAGTTTTCCCGTCTTCGCGTCGAGAGCGCGCAGTTCGCCCTCCGCGCCGAGCGCGTAGATGCGTCCGGCGTCCCACGTCGGCGTCGAGCGCGGCCCGTCGCCCGTGTCGTCCGGGCTGAACTCCGCGTTCCAACCGTGCGCCCAGAGTTCGCGCCCGGTCTCGATGTTGTAGGCGACGACCACTTCCTGTTTGCGCCGCTGCTCAATCGTGTAGGCCGTGCCGTCCGCCACGACGAACGAGGAGAAGCCGCCGCCCACGGGCTGCTTCCACATCGGCTTCAACCCGCCCGCAGGCCAGTTGACCTTCACGGCGCGCTCCTCGTAACGCCCGTCGCGGTTCGGGCCGCGAAAGTTCGTCCAGTAGTTGCGCGCGGACGACGCGGGAGCGGCGACGGGATGATTCGCGTCCTGCCCGTTTGCCGCCGCAGCGTTGTTTCCGCCCGCAGTGGCCGCTGCCGTCCCTTGCGCGTCCGTGGGTTGCCCTGCGGCGGGCGCGGGCGCGTTCTGGTTCGGCGCGGCGTTTTGGTCGGCGGCGGGAGCGGCGGCGTTCGGCGGTTCGTTCGCGGCGAGCGCGGCCTGCTGTGCGCGGTGGCGTTCGAGTTCGGCGTAGTGCGCGTCGCGGTCGCTGAAGTAACGATAGCCGTAAAAATGATAGAACAGTGCGAGGATGAGCGCGGCCAGACAGACCGACGCGCCGATCATCGTCGAGCGCGAGCGATACCACGGAGTCGTGTCTTGCGATTCAAACATTGCTTAACTCCTTTGCCGGAAAACGAAACGAGCGAATAGAACAGTGACGAGTGACGAGCGACAAGTTAAAGGCGAGAGTTTTTCACGTCGTCGCTCGATTTTAGCCTAGAGTGATTAAAGACGCCATGCTCACCACCGCAGACACGGAGCACACAGAGGGGGCACAGAGAGTTGGATTATCTACTCTGTG
>DASYMM010000182.1:0-3573 GCA_036009085.1 Pyrinomonadaceae bacterium
CGAGCCAGTAGGTATCTTCGACCGCCTGCGTCGTGCGCTCGGCGGAAGCGCGCGCTTCGTCCGAAAGCTTCTCGTCGTTCAGCTCGGCGGCCATCTCTTCGACGCCGCGCAGCGCTTCGACCCAGAGCCCTTGCATGTAAATCTCTTCGCGCGGCGGGTAGAGCGCGCCGCCCTCGACCCATCCGTGTCCGAACTTTTCATTTTCAATAAGTCCGTTGTTGTCTGTGTCCGTGGCCTTGGTGAAGCGGTAGGCTTTGACGATTGAATCCCAGTTCGCGCGGACGAAATCCGTGTCGCCCGTCGCGCGAAGGTAGTCGGCGTGCGCGACGATGTAGAGCGGCGTCGCGTCCGCGCTCGCCCACGGGTACTCGTAATCGGTGAACCAAGGGATGAGCGACGCGCTCTGCGAAATCTCGTGCGGAATTTTGCCGTCGGCGCGTTGAAACTTTTTGAGAAATTCGAGCGCGGTGCGCGTCGTCTGAAAGTCGCCGTAGGAGTTGACGGCGAGCGCAGTCCAGAGCGCGTCGCGCCCGAAGAACCACGCGAAGCCCGGTCGCTCCGACTCGCCCGACGTACGATAGCCCGCGACGAGTCCCGTGCCGAGCAGCGGATTCGTCACCACCCCTTTATCCACGCCGACCTTCGCCCACGCGAACGCTTCATCGAGTTCCGTGTCCGGCGTCGAGATGCCGAGCGTCTCCGCTTCGAGCCGCGCGTAATGCGCGACGTTTTTTTCGTAGAGCGCGGGCACGGACGCAAGCATTCGGTCGTAAGCCGCCTTCGCCCCCTCGCGCCCTTCCACGCTCCCCGCGATGATGACGGGGATGAACTTGTCGCCCGACTCGCCCGCCGGAACAACAATGCGGAAGCGCGTGGGCACATCGCGCGGCTCTTCCTGATAAGGCATCACGGACGTATCGCTCGCGGCGGGCGAGCCGACGACCCCTGCGAATCGCTTCGTCTCCTCGGTGATGTAATACACGCGCGCCTTCTCGTTCCAACTCAAACTGCCCGTCATCAAACCGGCAGGCCAAGACAGGCGCAGGCGCGGGCGAAATGAAACGTTGACGGTGAGAGGCAACACGCTCTGCACGTCGAGCAGCATGATGATGCCCGGTTCGTCCAGCGGCGCAAAGATCGTCTGGCGGACGGTGAAGGCTGCGTGCGTGTAGATGAAGGTCGTCGCTTCGGGTCGGACGTTGATGCGCGCGAGCGTGTCCGCGCCGTCGAACTCCAGTGGATAGCCTTCGATATTGAACGACAGTTTGAAGTCGTCCAGAATCTTCAACGGATAGACCCACGCTTCGAGCGCGCGGTGCTCGTAACCGAAGGCCGCGGCGCGTCGCCCCGTCACGCTGTAGAACGCGCCCGCACGCGACGCGCGTTCGAGTTCGAGTCCGCTTTTACGAAAGGCAAACTTACCGACAGCGGCGGCGGGCGCGTTTGTCTGAGGTGCGGCATTTTGAGCGCAGACGAATGGCGACAGGAATAGTAAGCAGCACACCAGACGGACGGAGACTTGAAGTGGGTGCACGAAGTTCTCCTAACGAGTTGGAGTTCCGTTGGAACGATTAACAGGTTGAGAGTCCAGCAGGAACGATTGACGATTTTGAGTCCCGCAGGGACGGTTGATAATAGCCCAGCACTTTGGTGCTGGGAACAATCGCGCAAAATAATTTAAGTCCCGTAGGGACGATTGAATCAAACTTTCAATCGTCCCTACGGGACTCTTTAAATCTTTCTCTGCTCGTTACCCAGCAGTAAAGTGCCGGGCTAATTTCAACGTCCCTGCCGGGACGAGAAACTATCAATCCCCCTCGCGAGACTCTCGACGAAATTTTATTGTTCGTCCTAAATGCCGAGCACGTCCACGAGTTCCTGCACCGAGGCCGCGCTCTTTTGCAGGGCGATGCGTTCTTCGGCGGTCAGGTTGATCTCGATGATCTGTTCCAGACCGTTCGCGCCGAGTTTGCACGGCACGCCGACGTAGAGGCCGTTGATGCCGTACTCGCCTTCGAGATAGGCCGCGCACGGCAGAATCTTCTTCTTGTCTTTCAGGATCGCTTCCGTCATCTCGACCGCCGCCGACGAAGGCGCGTAGTAGGCCGAGCCGGTCTTCAACAGGCTGACGATCTCCGCGCCGCCGTTGGCCGTGCGTTTCACGATTGACGCAATCTGTTCCGGCGATAGCAACTCCGTGACGGGGATGCCCGCGCAGGTTGAATAGCGCGGCAGCGGAACCATCGTGTCGCCGTGGCCGCCGAGCACGAAGGCCGTCACGTTCTCCACCGACACGTTCAGAGCTTCGGCGAGGAAGCAGCGCATGCGCGCCGAATCCAGCACGCCCGCCATCCCGAGCACGCGATGCTTCGGGAAACCGGAACGTTTGTAAGCGACTTGCGCCATCGCGTCGAGCGGGTTGGAGACGATGATCAGGATGGTGTCGGGCGAATACTTGACCACTTCGTCCACGACCGACGAGACGATCCCGGCGTTTGTCTTCAACAAATCGTCGCGGCTCATGCCCGGTTTGCGCGCTAAGCCCGACGTGATGATCACCACGTCCGAGTCTTTCGTCAGCGAGTAGTCGTTCGTCGAGCCGACCATGCGCGCGTCGTAGCCTTCGACGGGCGCGGCCTGCGCGAGATCGAGCGCCTTGCCCTGCGGCATGCCCTCGATGATGTCCACGAGCACCACGTCGCCCAGTTCCTTGCTCGCCAGCCAGTGCGCGGCCGTTGCGCCGACGTTGCCCGCGCCAACCACAGTGATCTTGTTTCGCTTACCCATCGCTTTTCATCCTTTCAAACTTGAGACAGAATTATTGCCGGTAGAGATCAACCTTGCTTGCGACCGTGCGGCGCAGACATCAACCGGCGCGAAAAATTTATGACTTGCCAAAATTTTATGACTTGGAAGTGCGCGAGTTTACGGCGCGCTAGCGGCGGGTGTCAAGGTATGCTAAGACTGGAACGAGGGAGCCTGTTGAGCACGCATGAAGCCATTTCTCGATTGGTTGAAAACTCTATTCGCCACGCGCCGCGAAGCAGCACGCGAGGCCGGGGAGTTTGACGCGGCAACCGGCGCGGCCATAGATGAAGACGAGAGCGAAGTTGATCTCGACAATCCTTTTCCCGAACCGATTCGTCTGGAGATCACGGACGTTTTCGATCTCCACACCATCGCGCCGCGCGACGTGGAGCGCGTCGTCCATGAGTATTTAGCGGAAGCGCATCGCGCGGGGTTTACGAGCGTGCGCATCATTCACGGCAAGGGACAGGGCGTGCAGCGTCGCCTCGTGCAGAGCATCCTCGCGCGCACGCCCTTTGTCCGCGAATGGACGGACGCGCCGCCCCAATCCGGCGGTTGGGGCGCAACCGTCGCACATCTCAAGATCGAAAAATATTGAGGCAATGCCTTTAAGCTTCGCGCCTTGTGCTTTGGCTTTGCGCCTCCAGCGAGAAAAGCAGTTCTCGCTGGAGGCGCAAAGTCAAAGCACAAGGCGCAAAGGAAGACAGAAAGGCATGTTTGGATGCGCTAAGGTCTTGAAGAACGTCAATGCAGAATGAGTAGTTC
>DASYMM010000183.1:0-6452 GCA_036009085.1 Pyrinomonadaceae bacterium
TATTCGGGAGCCATGTTGGCGATGGTCGCGCGGTCGTAAGCCGGGATGCTCGCCGCGCCCTCGCCGTGAAACTCCACAAACTTCCCGACCACTTTCGCCGCGCGCAAGATTTCCGTCACGCGCAGGACGAGATCGGTTGCCGTTACGCCGTCGCGCAAAGTGCCGGTCAGGTTCACGCCGACCACGTCGGGCGTTAAAAAGTAGACGGGCTGGCCGAGCATGCCCGCTTCCGCTTCGATGCCGCCGACGCCGTAAGCCACGATGCCGAGGCCGTTGATCATCGTCGTGTGCGAATCCGTGCCGACGAGCGTGTCGGGCAGGAATACTCCGTCGCGCTCAATCACGCCTTGCGCCAGATATTCGAGATTGACCTGATGCACGATGCCGATTCCCGGCGGCACAACCTGAAAACTGTCGAACGCCTGCGTGCCCCACTTCAAAAACTGGTAGCGCGAATTGTTGCGCTTGAACTCCATCTCCATATTCTTCTGGAGCGCATCGGGCGTGCTCCACGCGTCCACCTGTACCGAGTGATCAATGACTAGATCAACCGGCACGAGCGGCTCGATGATCTTCGGGTCGCGCCCCATGCGTGCGACGGCCGAACGCATCGCGGCTAGATCGACGAGCAGCGGCACGCCCGTAAAATCTTGCAACAGCACGCGCGCCACGATGAAGGGAATTTCGTCCGTGCGCTCGGCGTTCGGTTGCCAGTTGGCGAGCGTGCGAATGTCTTCTTCCTCAACCGTCTTGCCGTCGAAGTTTCTGAGTAACGATTCGAGCACGATACGCAGGCTGACGGGCAGCTTGGAGACGGGGCCGACGCCCTCTTTTTCGAGTTGCGGCAAGGAATAAAACTGTCCGGCGTCGAAACGTTGCAACGAATTGAAGAGATTATGAGTCATGGGAGTTTTCAAAGTTTCCTTCGGCAGATGGAAGCCAGGTCAGGCTGTCAACGAAAGCCGTCCGGGCGGGTCGCCGGAGAGTGCTCGGCGACGTGCGGGGACGCTCGAAATGTATGACGAAAATTTAATACGATTAAGTTTAAGTTTCCCTCTCGCGAACGTCAAGCGCATCAATTTTGGCGCGTGCCGCGAGGCTTCCGACCACGCCGTTTGTGAGGCGGGTTGGCATTTGTTATATTGTCGCCAGTTCAAAGCAGCTAACAAAAAATGCGTGCGAAGCACGGCGGCAGAGAGGCGACAGAAGGAGACGAGCGCGCCGCGTCGTGCGTTCTATTTATTTGTCGCTAAGGGGGAGAGGGAAAAATGCCGAAGAAACGACCGGAAGGTTTTGAATACCTGAGCAACGATCCGAATTTTGTGCCCGACCCGGAGATCGAAGAGTTTATGGAAGAGGAGATTTCGCGCGCGCCGAAAGACCCCGAACAACTCGCCGGGCGTCTGCGCCAGAACACCGCCGCTAGCCCACGCGACGCGGGCGGCGACCTCGACGCGACGTGGGAAGATGTCAACGACAGCGGCGAGGAATCCGTCTCCGGCGACAACCCGACGCCCGATCAATCCGACGTGGAAGAGAACGCCCACGCCATCGGCGTCAACTTTGAGGACAACGAAGAACTGGAGTTCATAGACAAGATTGACCGCCGCGACCGCGAACGCTTTGAACTCGACCCGCGCTCAAAGACGGAAGACGACTCGATCTGAAAAGCAGTGACAAGCGACGGGTGACAAGTGACGAGTTAAAGACAATCTTTTTGCTTTAACTCGTCACTCGTCACTTGTCACTGCTTTTAAAATTCGCGCGCGGGGCGAGGGTGATGCTTTTGACGAGGATTTTATCCGCCGGACTCTCCGTGCCGGGTGTGACGGGCGCGTTTTGGATGATGTCCGCGTTGTTGATGCCTTCGATCACGCGACCGAAGACGGTGTAACGATTCTCCGGCTGCTCGAACGCCGGTTCGCGTTTGAGCGTGATGAAGAATTGACAGTTGGCGGAATTGATATCGTTGCCCCTGCGAGCCGCGCCGACAATTCCGCGTTCGTAAAGAGTGTCGCTGAACTCAGCCGGGAGGTTCGGCTCGTCGGAATCGCCCGCGCCGTCGTTCGCCGGGTCGTTATCTTTCGAGTTCGGATCGCCGCCCTGAATGATAGCCGGGTTAATGCGATGAATTGATGTCCCATTATAAAACCCGCTGCTCGCCAGTTTCTTGAACCGCGCCACCATCTGCGGCGCAAGGTTCGGGTAAAGCTCGATCACGATCCGCCCGAAGTCCGTCTCGATGACCGCCGCTTCCGCGTCCGGCTCCGGCTTGACTCCCTTTTTGACGTTCGGCTCCGCAGCCGCGTCCGTCGTCGCCGCGTTTGAATTGTCCGACGCCTTCCCGCACGCCAGCGCGAGGAACGCGAGCGAGAGACAGAGTAGAGCAATCGCCCACCGTCTAAAATTACGATTCATCATTCTCATCCTTCTCAGGTCTTGCTCTTAAGTTTGAATTGCCAAGGCAAATATATAACCACAAAGACACGAGGGCGCGAAGCGACCATAAATTGTTTTCTTCGTGCCTACGCGTCTTTGTGTTTGGAATTCCCTCTCCGCTCAAAATAGCTTGCGACTATCGAGCAGAATAGTCACCGGCCCGTCGTTCACGAGTTCGACCTGCATCATCCGGCGAAAGCTTCCCGTCTCGACGCGCACAGACATCTTCCGCGCTTCGTTCACAAAAAATTCATAGAGCGGCTCGGCCACTTCCGGCGCGGCGGCCTCGCTCCAGGACGGCCTGCGCCCGCGCCGCGCGTCGCCGTATAAAGTGAACTGCGAAACGACGAGCAACGCACCATTCGTCTCCGCGACGGACAAATTCATGCGTCCCGCCGCGTCGTCAAAAATGCGTAAAGCGACGATCTTCTCTAACAAATACTGCGCGTCCTGCTCCGTATCGTCGCGCGCGATGCCGAGCAGCACGACGAGTCCGCAGGCGATCTCGCCCACCGTCTCGCCTTCAACCGACACGCGCGCTCGCGTCACGCGCTGCAACACTGCTCGCAATGGTTCGCCTCGCTCGCTTTAGAATAAGAGGAAGTTGTAGGTGATGATGCCTCTAACTTTGACGGGCGAGCCGCTGAGCAGCGTGGGCGTGAAGCGTGCCCTCAGCGCGGCCTCCTCCGCTGCCCACACGAGAGAAAGATGCGGATAACGTGTAGCTTTCGCTTCGATCACTTTCCCCGTCTCGTCAACGATGACTTGAACCGTCACCACGCCCTGCGCGCGCACAGATTTTGCGCTGGCCGGATATTCGGGCTGCGGTTTATAGACCGCCTTCCCGTTGAGGACGCCGCCCTGAACTTCCCTCGCCGCGCCGGGCGGCGCGCTCGATGCGACGGCGATGAACAGTTTCCTGATCCGCTCCGTCAAGTCGCTATCTTTGCCGTTCTCCTGCACGTAGAGGAGATTGAGGTAATTCGACAGCGAGAGCGTAATCTCTTTCGGGATGGAGGCGGGCGCAAATTTTTCCAGAATGTCAACGATGCGCGCGTAGAGCGTGCGCGCGCGCTTGTTGTCGCGTTGCAGACGATATACTTCCGCGAGGTCAACCAGAGCTATTGCCGTTTCAAGTTGCTCCGGCTTGTACTTCTTTTCCGCGATGCCGACGATGCGCTGCGCCAGCGACTCCGCTTTATCGAAGTCTCTCTTGGTGGCCGACACTAACACCAGACGTTTCAGCAGCGTCAGGAGAAACGCGCTGTCCTTGTCGCCGGTTGCTTCATCAATCGCCAGTGCGCGCGCGTATAATTTTTCGGCTTTGTCGGTCTCCCCTTTCGCGTATTGCAGCGAGGCGATGTTGGAGAGGGCTTCGGCGATGCGCCGGTCGTTGGCGGGCAACACGCGTTCCCTGATGCTCAAGACGTTTTCGGCGATAGGCAATGCTTCGTCAAACTTGCCCGCCCTGTACAATTCCACCACCTTGCCGCTCAAGCTGTTCGCTTCCTTGAGCGCGGCGGCCTGTTCCGTGGACTCGGACGGCTGCGTTGCGCCGGCCTGCGGCGGACTCGACTGCCCGAGGCTCGCTTGCGTGGCGCAGCCGAACACCAATGCCAGCAAGAAGATATTCAATAATTTGTTCATGCCTGTTACTCCCGGCGCAGTAGGCCGCTCAAAACGGCAACGGGAAAAACAAAAAATACCCGTTCAGCATCAGCACCGTCGCGACGATGCCGACGACGACGGAAACTTTCATGATCAGTCGCGACGTGGCGAGAATGGAGACCGACGCCAGCACAATCGCGATCTGAAAGAGAGCTTCGGAGAAGTCGAAGTTCGGGTCTTGCAACTGCGCGCGGTCGCGCTTGTCCGCGAAGTCTTTCGCGCGTGCGGACAACTCCTTTTTCCCTTCGCCACGAAGCGGATCGTTCGGAGCTTCGGGGTCGGGTTCGCTCTCGTAGCGCGCGGCGGTCTGTTTGAACCCCTCGATCTTGCGTTCCAGACTCTCTCTTGTTTCCGGCGTGATCGTCGCACCGTGCATTTGCAACTCGCTCTCAAGCGTTTCGGCGGCGATGCGATAGGAAGTCTGCCGGATGTTCTTCGCTTGATAAAACGCCCACGTGTCGCTCGCGTGGATGTTGTGGTTCATAATGTCTTCGGCAGCGTTGCCGCCGCCGAGACTCGTGATCGCCAGCAGCATCGCCATGAACGCGATCATCAACGCTACACGCGAACGAAAACGCTCGTCATCTTCCCTGCCTCCTTCGCCTTCCTTCAACTCTAATATCTGCTCTGCCACGTCGCCCGCTTCCATCTCTTATCCTTTCGCCCCCTTGAAATTACTCAGCGCACGCCAGTCGTTATTGAAGAATAAAGTTATACACAGCGATGGCTCTTAATTTAATGGATTTCCCGTCAATCGAAATTTGTTTCAATCGTCCCCCGCGCATGGCCTCGACGGCAGCGTCGGCCAACGGTTTTTGACCGCCCCAACACGACACAGGCTCCACGTTCAAGACCTTTCCCGTCTCGTCCGCTTCGACCAACATGACCACACTTCCCTGTAAGCGCGCACTCTTCGCCTCCGCCGGATAGCGCGGCTGCGGTTTTTTGGTGATGATGTCCCTGCTCAATTCCGCTAAATTCTCCGGCGGAGAGAGTCCGGCGGCGAGCACCGCATCCTGTAAGAGAATCGCGTTGATGCGCTCGGTCAGATTTAATCCCTTCCCGCGCAGGCTGAAGCCTTTCGCGCTGGTCAGACAGAGATAGCTGATGAGCAGGCTCGCCGTCGCCGGAGAAGTAGCGACGGTCAACTTCTCTCTCCGCGCGAGAACGCGTTCGAGAATCGGCCGGGCTTTCTTGAAATCTTTCAACTCCAGGTAGAGCACCGCCAGATTATTGAGCGCGTTCCCGACGAGCGGGTCTTCCTCCCCGCGAACTTTTTCCAGCAGCGACAGCACGCGCTCGGCCAGCGGCAAAGCCTCTTTATATTTGCCCGCCGCATAAAGCCCCGTCACCGACGCGCTCAATTTCGCCGCTTCCTCCAACTCCGCCTGCGCTGTTGCTCCATCCTGAACGCGCGCAGGAGAAGTCGGGTTAACTGTGTGCGCCAAGGGCGCGTGCGGAACCAGACAGACGAACAGCGCAACGAACAGCGCGACGATCAGTTTTTTCATCTTCACGCGCCCTCACTTGGCCTTCGGCGGCATGCTCGGCCTGATCTCGACGCGACTCGGCAAACTTCTCTCGTCGTGTCTTAAGAGATCGAGCACGACGCGCGCCACGTCCGCCGGTTGCAGTTGCCAACTCTGCTCCGCGCTCGGCGTGTCGCCGCCAAAATAGGTGTTGACCGAACCGGGCATGATGTAGCTGACCTTGATGCGGTCGTGCCGCACCTCCTGCATCAACGCTTCGCTGAACCCGTTCAAGGCGAACTTCGACGCGTTGTAAGCGGCCATGCGCGGGTGCGGGTTTGCGCCCGCGAGTGAAGAGATGTTGACGATGTAGCCGCCGCCGCGCTCGCGCATCAAGGGAATCGCTTCGTGGCAACAATAAAAGACGCTGTTGAGGTTCGTCTCCAACACGGCGCGAAAATCTTCCGGCGACATCTCTTCGACGCTCTGGAAGAGACCGATGCCCGCGTTATTGACAAGCACGTCAACGCCGCCAAACTCCGCGACCGTGTGCTCGAACAACGCGCGCACCTCTTCGTAGTCGCGCACGTCGCACACTGCGCCCGTCACACGCCCCTCGCCCGCATCGCCCAACTCGCTCACCGCGCGCGCAACCTCATCCTCGCTCCGCGCGCTCACACAAACGTTCATCCCCTCACGCACGAGAGCCTCGGCAATCGCCCGCCCGATCCCCTTCGTGCTTCCCGTAATGATTGCGCTTTTACTTTTTAGTTCCATCATCTCCCCCTGAAAAAAGTGACGAGTGACGAGTGGCTAGTGACGAGTTAAAGACAAGTTTTTTAAAGTTCATTTCAAAGCCTGCTACGTGTCTTCTTT